>DAOLNV010000008.1:1500-58530 GCA_035416745.1 Candidatus Hydrogenedentota bacterium
CCATAGTCATGGGCCTGGCCGTTCTTGTCGATGACCGCGGAGAACCGCCCGGTTTCAGGATTCCAGAACATGCGGTTGGCCAAGTCCTTCACGTCCGCCGCGTGCCGGTCCAGCGCCTCGGGCTCAAACGCCAGTGCCCCGCCAGGCACGCCCCACCCGGGGTTGGCCCGAAGCGCGTCCTCAAGTCTGCTCATGACGAGAAGCGACGCAAAGTACTGGTTCGTGGCGTAAAGGTCGTCCCAGCCGAAAGGGAGGAGGTCCCAGTAGTTGCTGCCAATACCCTGACCGTAGTGGATGATCTTCTTGCCGTCGGGCATGAGTTCGAGTCCCGAGATCCCGGTATGGCCGGTCCATTCGTTTCGGATGCGGTCGTGTGTCTGGCCGCCCATGGTGGTTGCCTGGTAGCGCAACGCCCGGCGCATGTCGTTAATGACGGTGCGCAGGAACGCGAGGTCGCGGTTCCACCGGAAATAGTTCCAGCACGCCAAGATGTAGATTGGGTTGTTGATGGTGTGGCGGGTGTCATAGACGGTGAAGAACGAATCAATGTTGAATTCCACGCCGGATTCGCCGGGCGCGAGGGCGATGCGGATACGCTTGATCTCGCCATCCCACTGGGGGTGCGTGTGCATGGTGATCATCGAATGGGTAGAGCCGGTGGCATGCTCGTAATCGGGATTCCCCGAGTCGAATCCGAAATACACGCGGCGTGCCGCACTGAAGGCGTCGTCTTCCTTGCGCATCCACTCGACATAGGGCAGTTGCCCGTGCAGCGGGGCCCCTGAACGGGTCCAGCGCAACTGCAGAAACGGGGCGTTGAAGGCCATGATGCGCGGCCCTTCCGGCGTTACGATCATGGGCGATGAGCCCGTAGAGGTCAGACGCCACTTCTTGTCTGCAATGCCCTGGGATTCGCAGTTGATGAGTTCCCATCCGTCGAGGGCCTTCTGGCGTGCGAACGGCGAATCAGGATGGTTGCGGAGCGAGTCCCACACCCAGCCCGGTCCGTCGTCCTGAAAATACCAGCCCGCGCCGAAGCCGTCGGGCCCGGTTGGTCCCTGGGTCCACATGGGGAAGGGCCATCCTTGCTCATGGGCATGCGAGAAGTGCTGGAACGTCCACACGTAGCCGTCCGGATTGAGCCGAATAGCGAGAAGGTCGCCGCGCTGAATGTCTTGAATGGGCGCGGGCCAGCCGGGATGCACCGCCCCGCCCATCCATTCGTCGGAAGTGGTCAAGTATTCCTTGTTGAACAGCACCGGCGAATGGCCGAGACGCGTGCTGAAATGGTGCCAGAGATACCGGTTAAGCAAGGCCGCGTCTTCATCGTGGCCCGCGAAGTGAAACCGGGGAAACTCCGCGGGGACGTTGTCGGCCAGGTCCGCCGGGGGCGTGAAGAGAGGCGATGCTTCTTCCGCGACAGCCACTCCCGAGGCCAGACCGACAAAGACCGTTGCAGCCACAAAACAAAATGAACGCGCCATGGGCAGAATCCTCCCCCCGCACTCTGGATGTTTGGCAGGGGCAATGTCAATCGGACTTGAATGAAGGGCGAAGGGGAGGGATGCGGGGCTGACGTCTGGCGCTCCCATGAGGAAGTCAATTGTGAATGGAGGCGATGGAGACCTAGCGGTCGGAAGAGTGGCCCGGTCAGGAGACCGTGCCACAGCGGAGGAGACTGTGGCACAGCGGAGTGGGCAAGGCGATGTTCAGAATAAGACGCTATCTCTTGATTGCCGCTGGGCAGAGCAAGCACGCAAACAAGCGGAACAAACGACAGGCCCTGCCACGTCATCTTCACTCGCATCGAGTTTCCTGCGCTTGTCCGTCCTGGTACCTCAAGAACGCCCTGCCCGCAAGAGGAAACCTGTGCGGCAAGAACACATTCAACCATCACTCGGGATAGGCCATGACCTCGACCAGGTGGCGTCCGGTATTGGCGGAGTTGCTTGTCTGGGTCACGCGAATGAAGCGCGCTTCGCGCGGCGGGAAAACGCAGGTGTATCCCGAGCGGGTGGACTCAGCGGCGTTGTCTCTGCGGTCCGCGGCGATCTCCCATGTTTCTCCATCGGAGGATGTCTCGACCAGGAATCCGTAGTGCCGGGTGTCGCCATAGTAGCCGACAACGACGACGCGTCCGACAGAGGTGGGCATCCCGAGGTCAACCTGCCACCAGGCAGGTTCAGGCCCGATCCCGGCGTCGGTTGCCCAGTACCGCTCGGTGTTGCGGGTTCGCCCGTCATTGGCGAACTCGGCCGGGTACTGCGGAAGGGCGTGCGAGCACGAAACCGGTTTGCCGGTGGTCAGACTGACGGCGTCGGGTTCCCCGCGTTTGGCGAGGCGCGGTCCGTAGACTTCATGCACCCGGCGCGCCTCGGGTATCGGGTCGCCCACGGGTTCGGCCGGGTACGGTTCCCGTCCGTGCAGCCACTCGTTTTCAAAACGGAGGACGTCTTCCTTGAACCGCTGCTGGCTGAACGCGTTTCCGTCCTCGAGATCGGCCCTCAGATGGTCCACGAAGAGCTCGTACCGTTTCAGATAGAATCCCCGCAGCAATCCCGACCATTGTTTCTGGGCGTATTCGTTGAGGTGTCCGCCCGGATTATCCCATGAGGTGATCTGGATACGGGCGTTATACTCGTAATGCTGCTGCTCGGCCTCGTTCGTTGCCCAGCGGCTGGCGTCGGCAAGCCATCTGCCGAGCAGGAACTCCTGCCGGGTGGCCAGCAACGTGTCCAAATCGCGGATCAACGTCAGGAATCGTTCTGCCGCATCGCGAAACTCTTCGGGGCTTCTTTCGCGGTAGGCTTGAAGCATATCGGCGTGGGCGTCAGCGCTGTACAGCGCCAATATCTCGCGGGTGACGTCCACGAGATCGTGCTGGTAAGTATCCTGGTTTCCCAGGGCATCGGCGCACGCCAGCAAACGCCCCCACGCATCATAGAGCGACTTCAGCGAAGCTTCCGGCAGGCCGCCGGGCCAGTCGGACACGTTGGGCCGTGCGCAAACCACGGGGGCGTAGGGGCCTGTCCGGCGGTACAGGCTTTCCTCGATGAGCCGCCACGCTTCGCTGGCCTCGGGCAGGGCTTTCCCGTATCTGCGCCGCGCGTAGTCCGTCACCCACGAGTCGACGCCGGGGGCGTCCTCGCGCCAGGCCATCTCCGTGAAGAGGTCGTAATAGACCGGGTTATTCTCGATTCCCTCCATGATAAGGCCAAGTCCAACCAGTTTGCGGCGTGCGGGGTCGTTGCGGGCCGCGGCTGTGGCGGACGCGATGTCCCGGAGATTGCCAAACATCCCATCGCGGCGCCCGAAACTGTGGACCACGCTCCACACCCAGGGTTTGCCGTAGAACGCTTCGGTCTTTGTCCATGCGGGATTGACGTCGCAGAACAGGTCGAGCACCACCATGCGCTCGTCGGGCACGGCCGTGAGCAGGGCCCGGGTTTGCGGCGGCTTCCAGAAATCGGGGGCGTTGACGAAGATCCACCCTTGCATGACCCACACCGCATCCGGGTCCGCGGCCTTCATGGCATCGTATACGCCCCTTCCCATGGCGGCAAGGAATTCGGGGTCGGAACTGGGCGGCCGCATCTCGATGAACGTGTCGGCGGCATAAAAGTGGTCGGTTCCGAACTGCCGTGTCTGTTCCTCGACGAACGCCTTGCCGATCTCAACAAACCGGGGATCCCGCGGATCGACAAACCAGGTTCCCGGAAACCCGCACCAGCTCGGCAATTGCTGGAGTTTCACGTCCGGGTAGATGCGCGTGATGGCCTCGGGAACATGCCCCGTGAACCCCTGCAGCACGGGGGTCATGCCCAGTTCGCGCTCGCGTTCGACAATGCGCTTCTGCAGTGCCAGGTGCCGGTCGAGCCATGCCTGGGACGAGGGGCCGCACCAGCCGTCCATGCATCCCATCCATCCGAAAGGCAGAAAAGCTGGGCCGACGAAGAAGGCATCGAGCTCGCTGCCGGTGAACCCCATGTTTCGATAGACGGTCTGCCAGATGGCTTCCTGGCCGGTCACCGACAGGGGCATGTTGATGCCGTTCAGGGCCATCCAGTCGACCTCGCGTTCCCAGCGTTCCCAGTCCCACCACGCCATGGAATAGGAGAACGTGCAGTAGTTGAAGTAATAGCGGTATTTGTAAGGGCTCACGTGCCGGAACGGGGCCGCGTCCGGCAAAGGCTCCGGCAGCGCCAGTTGGTTCCCGCACCAGGATACGTGGCATTGGCACGGGTACTTGAGGTACCAGTGGAGTCCGGAAGCCATGGCAACGCCGCTTGACCCGCGTACGGTAACCCGCCCCGCGCTTGCCTCGACCTCGAAGACATCGCGGCCGTTGTCGGGGAGTATGGTCTCGAAGGCGAACGCCTTCGCGCGGTCCCCTAGAAGGCGCGCGGCGAGACCCGCCACAGCGTCCTCGGGCGAGGATTCTGCCGGGGATGCGGTACCGATTGCGATAGCTGCCCACGCAACAATGGCCATCACAAGTGACTGGTGCATTCGTGACATATCTGTCTCCCTCCACGTTCACTCTGGTGGGCGAAGGAAGGCGTTGTCAACCCAGGAGGCCCCCAGCGTGGGGCTTGTCACGCGGGAAACCAGATGCTAGATTCGTGGGGAGGCAACGCTGTTCTTGTCATAACAGGCAGACCCTGGGAATCAAGGGGAACAGAACAATGAGTGGTCCGGTGCGCCTTCTGCCGGGAGAGCGCGAAGATTTGCACCCTCGTCCCACGTACGCGATACCCATCACGCTGCTCGTTTGCGGGCTCGGACTGTCGGGGATGGAATATTACTCGATTGTGCACGATGGTCTTATAGAGGTTACGTGTTTGTTCATCATTCCCGGGGCGCTGCTTTTGGGAGTCATCGGAATTATCGACCCTCGCGTGCCGAGTTCGATCTTGCCCAACTCTTACGGGTACCCGCTGCATCTGAAGGTCATCGCTAACGGCTGCTGGGTTATAAGTTTGCTGGCAGGCGGTGTCCTGTATTACTTCTTCGTTGCGTAAGACGGGCCGGTTTTCAAAGGCCGTCAGTACTGCGTCTGCGTGCCCATGAACATGCCGGCAACCTTCCACGCTTTGGCGGATTTGACCAGGAACGCGGTGAACCGGTAGTCGCCGAGACCGAACACGACGTTGGGCGCTTTCCATTTGCCGGTTACGACCGTGATGGTTCCGTTGGTAACGGCGTGGATCTCGGACATCTCAGAAATCTCGGGCCGGCCCACTTCAATGGCGTAGCGCGCCATGGTGAGATAGTGTTCGGGGTCCACGTAGAGAAACAGCTCCATGCCGCCCTTGCCCATAATGCTCAGGAACGGCTCCGGATAGAGGTACCTGCGCAGATCGGTCATCTGGCCTTCCCGGACCACCCGCTCCCATTCCTTCACCACCATCACGGCATCCCGGGCGGCTTCAGCGGGAAGCAGCTGGTCCGCGGGGAAAATGCAGAGGGCGGTAAGACGATACGCTCCACCGGGACCGTCGGGAAGGGCCGTGAAGGCAGCCAGCCAATGCTCGTTACCGGGGCCCTCAAGAATGGCCCGGCCGGTGGTCAGTTCGCGGGCGCTTTCAAATACGCGGAACGTAGCGGCCGTGCCCGCGGGCAAAGCGAACGCGGCGGACGCGTCAGGATTGTGTCTGAGATTGTCGCGGCGGACGACAGTATAGCTTCCATCGCCCTTGCCTGCTATCGCAAGCGAACCAAGAGGCGAAAACAGCGACCACAGGGGCGGAGTCTGGGTTGTCAGGGAGGTTTCGATCTGGCCGAGAAGGGTTTCAAGACCCTCGCGTTCCTCGGGAAACACCTGAGCGCACGCGCAGGCGCCCACGTCGCCGACAAGTACCAGAACAAGAGCAGTTCGCAGCATGGCGCGCGCTCCTATGGTTGCGGGACCGGGTTGTTGGTTGCCAGGGCGGACATCAGGGCAGTTGCGGCGTCGCCGGTTGCCACCAGGTAGACCGGGCTGCGTACCGCCTCCGTTGGCAGCGCAGCAGGATTGCCCCAGCGGTCGTAACAGGCCACGCCTTCGGGAATCGCCTGCGGCAGGGGCTCGGGGTCCAATCCGTTCGCGTGCAACACCACTACCGTGCTGGGCCCTTTCGCATAAGGCCGGTCATGAGACTGGGCAAACACGTGCGCGCTGATGTCGTGGTCTGGCAAGAGCCGTTCGACGTAGTCCGCGCCGTCAACGAAATGCGCGAGGGCGGCCAATGTGAGGTGAAGAGGACGCAACAACGGCCCGGGCTCAACGATCATGTGCGTCGAATAGCCGTGGTGCGTGTAGTTATGGACCGAGTACGCAAAGAATCGTTGGACGTCCGAGGCGATGGTCGTCAGGTACATCCGCGCGTACTGGTCGGCGCACCACGACCAGTCGCCGGTGAGCACGGGTTCTGCGAAGGAGAAGAAGGAACCGTGGAAGATCGTCACGTCGGGTCCGCCCTCGCTGAACATAAGAGGTTTGGGTTGGCCGTATTGCTCCTGGGCATTTCGCAGACGCTTTGCGATGCGGTCGATGGGGTCGTTGGGGTAGCCGTGCATGCTGGGGTCGTAGCGGTGGAACGACAGCACGTCATAGTAGTCATACGCCCCGGCGGCGAGGGTCATGGCGTCCCAGTAAGGTGGCCAGGTGTCGAGCCCGATGACAACCGCGTTGGGATTGATGGCCTTGGTCTCCGTATAGGCGATCTTGAGTAGCTCGGTGTAGAGTTGCGGGTTACCCCCCTTGAAGAAGCCTATCGGATTCCATGGTTCGTTCCAGACTTCCCAATCGTCTATGGCGCCCTTGTAATGTTCGACCACCTTTTGCACGTAATTGCGCCATTTCTCGGGGTCTTTGGGAGCGCTGTAGATGCTGAAGTAGCCTTGTTCCTCGGCGCCCGATTCCCAGGGAGGCGCGCTATCGAGCATGCCAAGAATGCAGAACCCTTTCTCGTGAGCCAGCGCGACCTCGTCGTCGTGCCAAATCCATTGGCCGGGCTCGGGTTCGATCATGCCCCATTTCGTAATGCCGGACGCGTCGTGAATCCGCAGCCACTTGTAGCCCAGACGGGACATCGCTTCGAGGTCGGGCGCGATGAGTTTCACGTGAATGCCAAAGTACGAGTCGCGGAAGGGCGCCGGAAACGGGTCCGGGGCCCGCGCCAGCAAAGTCTCCGTCATTGGCGAGAGGGGTTTGCCGCTCTCGTCGACAACGGCCGCCTCCACGCGAAACATGCCGAAACGGTTTGCGATGTCTCCATGGATTTCGCATATGCTGCTCCACGTGCCCGCCGCGTCCAATGGAATCGCGGGCTGTTCGGCGCATTCGCCGGTTGTGGAGACGACGCGCGTCTTGAGTTGCGCCCCTCGTGCGGTGACGCCCGCCACGCGCGCCTGATAGCGCAAGGGGGCGGCCCCGGCGACCACGCCCCACGGCTCCTCGGGCGCCAGGGCAACCGATGCCGAATGCCAGTCGGGCTGCCAGTCCGCCGGTGGTTGCGGCTCCGTAACGCCCAGCCAGAGGCCGTCCAGCCACAGGGTAGTGTTGGCGCCCTTGGCAGCGAGGCGCAGGTAGTAACAGCCCTTGACCGCTTCCGGCAGCGCCTGCGTCATCCGCAGCTGCTGCCAGTCCTGCGAGGCGGCGGCGGTCTTCTCGAACGCGAGCGTATGGCGGGTTTCATTGTCGTGAAGGGAAACCGACACTTGGGCGCCGGCCGGCTCGCCGCGAAACCAGAGGAGGAGCGTGTACGGTTTGCCATCATCGAGGCGGCGTGCGGGTGAGGCAAGCTCCACCGTCCCGGCTTCGCCGAAGCGAATGCATCCCGCCCCCGGACCGAGTTGGCCGGTCCCTGTCTCTGCGTCCCAGGCGTAGTTCTCGCCGCTGACCAGCCATCCTCCCGGGGCGCCAGCCCCGAAGCGTTCCAGAGCCAGCACATTGCCGTTCTCAAGAGCGGCGGTTTGAATCCCGGCAAGCCCCAACGCCGCTGCCAATAGGAGAAATGTCATCTGGGTTCGGAGACATCCGTGCATGGTGTTTGCCCCGGTTTCCGGTTGCGCAACCCTCGTACGATTCGCCGACAGAATAGCAGAACAAACGCAAGCGCGTCCGGTACAAAGCCGAGGAGCGGCACCTTGCCCCACCCGTGTTGTCGCATCCCTGGTCCAGCGCCGCCCTCACCCCCTTTTCATATCTGACTATCAGTCACGTTCCTACGATCCGTCAAACGCAGTGAAAAAAATAATCGCCCCTCATCCCTCGAGAGACGAGCTCCCGTAAGCCAGTATCGATTCCTCCTCAAAGACCTCTTTCCGGATTCGTGCCACAGTCTTTCCGTAATCCCACTCCGATGACAACGGCTTCCACCCGTAGCCGTCGCCCAGAACATGGCAATTCTTGAAGATTGCCGCGTACGGATCGCGCAAACCAAGGTGATCAAGTGGCGCGCCGCCAAGTATCGCCGCGAAACCGCCGTCCGTGATGGCCCAGAGTCCGAAGGTGATTTCCTGGGGCGAATCATCCGGCCGCAATACCAGGTCTCCGCACGCGACCGCTTCCTGAACCAATCCAATGAGAATCTCGTTTACCGCGATGTCCGACGTCTTGAGATCGGGTTGTCTCTCGGCGGGTATCTTTTCAATGATGGACTCGGCGTTCATGATCTCCCAGATGCGGACGTCGTCGGGATACAGGCGCGCGTGCAGCTCTACGCCTACGCCGACGGCCACCACGCGCTCACGGGGGCGTCCGTCAAAGGCCGCCCCACGGGCAATCAGGTCGAGCCGCTGCTTGCGAGAACGCTTGCCGAGTTCGAGTATCAATTCCTCTTTGCAGCCAAAATGGAGATAGATGGTCCCCTTCGAATACTCGGTTTCCTCGGCAATGCGGTCCATGGTAAGACCGTGAAACCCTTTATCAAGCAACAAGCGCCGGGCTACTTTAAGGAAAAGGTCTTCCCGCTCGCGGAGTTCCCGCTGTTTTCGTGCATGTACGCTCATGTCTCGATTCTATGACGAAGCGTCAGGGTTTTTCAACCCGTCAAGGCCCCCAATTCCCGGCCGGCTCGCGACGGGCGCGGTTCGCCGAAAGTATAGCCAAAATAGCCGGGGTAATGCCAGCGTTCCCGCCGATGTGGGTGCCGTGGATGTGACGCGCACACGCCGTTTCCGGCGGGCACGGAGCAGTGTTTTTCGGGGAAAGAGGCCTTTGGTGTCCCGTCACCGGTCATTCGCCAAGGACAATCTGGGCATACACGATGGTATCGCCTGTGCCCGCCCCGACGAGATCGATGGTATCCGATGGCGCATTTCCGGAGCGGGTGTTTGCCAGCAGAAACGAGCCCAGCGGCAGAGGCATCGGCACAGGGATGAGCGCGCGTTCGGCCTGCGGCGGAAATATGGGCAGGAGATAATTGCCCGGCGCACCATCGATCCCGGCGTAGAGGAGCGCGTACACGTCGCCGTCTGCAGTGACATGGAACCGTGCGCAACCCGGCTGCCGGGTGTCTGTCCCTTCGAAAAGAACGTCCCGGGCGACCACCTGGCCATCGCGCACGACGGCCAGATACAGCGAGTCTATGACCGAAAGTCCGGGGAAGAATTTGTCACGCATGAGTGCGGAACATACAGGCCGTTGGGTGTACAGAATATAGGCGTCGCCATTGGGCGCGATCCAGAGGTCCTGGTTAAAGATGTGGCCCGCGGTGGCGTCTACGTTCGCGATCTCGATGGGCGCGGCGAAATTCCGCGAGCGGATGTCGGGGGTCCACGTGAAGTGAAGTATTCGGAAGACATAGTCCCACGTCTGCTGGGTCTGTTCGAACTTATACGCGGCCCATTCCTTGACGGGTTCCTGGATATCGCCGATGGCGAGGATATAGGCGGCGCTGTTTTTCAGGGCCGCTTGCGGGTAGCACGAGCGAATGGGGAACGTGACCTTGCCCTTGCCCAGAGTCTCGCCTTCCGCAGTCATATGGCACCAGTTCTGCTCGCTCGTCTTGGCGTCAATATTGAGCATGAGCATCTCCTTCGCGTCCCGGTCCGCCGCGAATCCCCGGTAAGAATGGTCCGTAAAACTGGGTTCGCCTTCCCAAACCGGGCTCAGCTTCCGGGTTTCGGCCGGGTTGTCCACGCCGAACTTCAGCAAGTAGGGAGTACAGGGGCCGTACTTGGTTCCGGGAGGTTGCGTGGAGTCGTTGACATTCAGATAGAACGAATCGGGGCCCGTCGTCGCCAGTACGGCGGGTTCACGCTGGCGATACCCCTCCGCCTCGGCGAACACGCTCCACCCGGTCTGGGTTCGCTTGTGCAGCCGCCAGCGGGTGTTGCACAGCAAAGGCACGTCTTTCCCTGTTTCCATCTCCGACACGACAACGGCGTCGCCAACACGACTGACGGTAGTGCAGCCGGAACTCCAGAACGGCCCCGACCCGTTGTTGGCCGGGGTATGGGTGTAGAGCGTTTCTTCGCAGGTAACTTCGATCTTAAGCGCCGCCGGCACGGCGGCGAGAACGTCCGTTGCGGCGGGACCCGCGGCGCCGAGGCCCAGACTTGAAAGCTGCACCTCGTGACTCAAGCGGGCATGGGGTTCGCAGAGCGCCGGGCTGGCCAGCCCGAGAAAGCAACGGGCCATCTCCAACAACACAAGCATAGTCATGGCAATGAATCCTCCTTCCACCCGCCATCGCCGCCGTCGGGGCGGTTGTCCGAAGTTCTCCCGTGAGATGCACGCGGTAGCGGGCGCATTCTGTGGCACGGGACAGGCGATTTCAAGCGGCCGGTACGAATCCACAGAAATGACTGCGCTCCGGCAACGGCGCGCTCAGTTCGTCCCGCCCTGCTTTTCTTCTTGGCGGTATTTCTGGAGTTTGTCGGCGACGCCGAGGAGTTCGGGATCGAGGCGGTGCGCCCGTTCCCACTCCTCGAGCGCTTTCTCGACCTCGCCTTGTAGGAAGTAGGCATCGCCCAGGTGGTCGCGCACCACGGCGTCATCGGTTTCGAGCCGCAGGATGGACCGCCGAATGTATTCGACCGCCAAATCGGCCCTGCCCTGCCGGTAGTACACCCACCCGAGGCTGTCCAGATAAAACCCGTTCTCCGGAGAAATCTCCAAAGCCCGCTCGACCAGCTCTTCGGCGCGATCGAGCTTGAGATTGTGGTCCGCATAGAAGTACCCGAGAAAATTCAGCACATCGGGGTCGTTGGGGTCCAGTTCGAGGCACGCTTCCAGATGCTGTTCGGTGTTGGCCAGGTCGTTCATCTCTTCATAGAGGATGGCCAGGTAGTAATGCACCCATTTGTCCGGGCCGAACCGGCCGAGGGTTTCAGTCAAGATGCGCTCTGCCGGCCGGTTGCGCTTCTGCGCCATGAGAATGCGCGCGCGAAGAATGTCGAATCGCTGTGACTGAAATCCGGTTTTGGCAATATCGTCCATGTTCTCGAAAAGGAAATCGCCCGTGGGGTTCACGCCGAAGAGAAACAGCAGGTCCTGGAGGTAGGCCTGGCTTTCAAGGTCGATATCGCCATCCACTTCATCGAGGGACTCGAGCAGAGGCAGGTAGGGTTCGCCGGACAGCTTGCGCGCGATTGCCCGGAACAGGGTCCCCATGATGGGGGCGTCGTTTGGCGGCGCCACGCGCCCGGCTTCCATGGGATTGCCGGAGCGCATCCACAGGAACATGCGTGCGAGGTGGTGCAGGGGCTCCGCGTTCTCCTGCTCACACAACACGTTGAATTCTTCGAGGGCGTCGTCATACCGGCCCAGACGGGCGAGGGCCGCGGCAAAATGCTCGCGGGCGGACGCGTCGTCGGGCGAGGATGCGAGATACCGCCGGAGCTGGGCCGCCGCCGACTCGTTCTCGTCCAACTCCAGATGAATCAGGCCCAGGATATTGCGGGCATCGGTCAGACCCGAGTCAAGCTCGAGCGCTTTCTGCAAGCAGGCCTTCGCTTCGTCGTTTTGGCCGATACGGGCCAGGCTGAGCCCCAGCCGCTCGAGCAGCATGGCGGAATCAGGATGCATTTGCACGAGTTTCAGGTAGATATCAACTACCGAGACAAGATCATTGGACTCTTCTTCGGCCTTGAGCAGTTCGTCGTAGATGAACACATTGAACGATGTCAGGCTGAGCGCTTTGTTAAAGGCATTGGACGCTTCGTCGTAGAGCTCTTGTTGGCGGCAGATGCGCCCGAGGATGAACCAGGCGCCCGGGTCGTCCGGATACTCCGCGACAAGGTTCTCGGCATAGCCGCGGGCGTTCTCGAGATCATGAACCATAAGATAGCCACGGATGATCTGCTTCGCGAGAAACGGCTCGTCGGGAGCGCATTTATAGGCTTGAACGAATTCGTCGATGGCTTCCTCGAAACGGCCGTTCCGGTAATGGATATCCCCCATCAGATAATGATTGAACGCTCTTGCCCGGGGACTGATTTCCGGCGGAGTGGAGCTTAATGTGCTGCACCCCAGCACCGCCAGGAGGCAGAACGCGGCGGTCAATGTGCGCATGAATACGAATCCTCATCCGGTTCGGTAAACAGAAGTCCTGTCTCAAGGGGGCGAGCAAACGGAGCGAAGGATTTGCGGTGGTGAGGACACGCCCCGCATCGTTCGATGGCCTCGAGGTGTTCGCTTGTTGCGTATCCCTTGTGCTGGGCGAATCCGTATTGAGGGAACTGACCGTCCAGCTCATCCATGATCCGGTCGCGCGTGACCTTTGCCACAATGCTCGCGGCCGCGATGGACTGGGAACGGCAGTCTCCTTTGACAATGCGGCACTGGGGAATGGGACAGCCGGCGATTTCGAAACCGTCGACGAGGAGATAGTCCGGCGGGGGCGCCAGCTGGGCGACGGCACGGTACATGGCAGCATAATTCGCGGACTGAATGCCCACCCGGTCGATTTCCGCGGGGGACACGACCGAAACCCCGATGGCGTGAGGCCCGTTGTACAGCAGCTCGAAGAACAGGCTCCGCTCGGCCGGGGCGACTTGTTTGGAATCATTGAGGCCGTCTATGGGGTGGCCCAGCACGACGGCCGCGGCAACAATCGGGCCAGCCAGCGGGCCGCGCCCGGCTTCATCAACCCCCGCTACCCGGACAAATCCCTGCTCGTTCGCCGCGCGCTCGAAGGTGAAGGCCTGCAATTCCTCGCGCCAGTGCGCCGCCTGCCGGCGGATTTGGCGCATACACGCGCCATACAGCTCCCGGGCGCCGGTTCTGGGGTCGTAGCGCAATGCCGCGAGGAAGGCGTGGGCATACGGAGGACCCGCCTCAACACGGGCACGCAGGTCGTTTATGGTGCGTTTCGGCATCGCTCCTGTCCCGGCCACAGCAGCCGCTCGGGGAATTCATCCAGATGGCGTCACGCCAGTAGAATAGCCCGCATGCGCGCCAACCGCAAGGATGGGCGAATGCGGGCATCACTTCATCATCCAGTCGGGAACAGCCGCCGTCAAAAAGCCGCGCCTATCGATTCTCCGCGCCGCTTGTGGAACGGGCCTTCGCTTTCACGCGCGCAGCCTTGCCGGCGCGCTCGCGCAGATAGTACAACTTGGCGCGGCGCACGTGACCCTCGCGGATGACATCGACTTTCTCGACGCGCGGCGAGTGGAGCGGGAAGACGCGTTCGACGCCCTCGCCGAACGCCACACGGCGCACCGTGAACTTGGCGGTGGGGCCTTCGCCGCCCTTGCGACCAATGACGACCCCTTCAAACACCTGAATGCGTTCCTTCTCGCCTTCCACGATCCGAAAGTGGACCCGCACGGTGTCGCCAACGTTGAATTGCGGCACGTTCTCCGCGGCCTTTTTTTGCCCCTGGCTGAGTTCTTCGACTACCTTCGGGAATTTCACGGCTGTTCTCCTCGCTTCCGTTCTGCTTCTTCCCGGTCGATTTCCTCCAGGAGCAGACGGTCCTCTTCACTACACAGTTTCAACAAGTCCGGACGGCGCGCGCGCGTCACGCGGAGCGCCTCTTTGCGCCGCCAACGCTGGATGGCGGCATGGTTGCCCTCACGCAAGACCATTGGCGCCCCGATGCCGCGAAAAATGGGCGGGCGCGTATACTGGGGCGGTCCCAAGAGGCTTTCGTAAAACGAGTCCGTTGTGACGGATTCCCAGTCGCCCACCACCCCGGGCACCATCCGGCTTATCGCTTCAATTATCACCAGCGCAGGCAACTCGCCTCCGCTGAGCACGTAATCGCCAATCGATATCTCTTCGGTGCACAGCGCCGTGCTCACGCGCTCGTCCACCCCTTCATACCGCGCGCACACCAGGACAAGGTCCGGCTCGGCTGCCAGTTCGCGGACCAGTTCCTGGTCCAGCCTGCGGCCTCGTGGCGACATCAGCGCCACCCGCCGCAATGAATTGCGGCCGGCCAGGCTTTCTATCGCCGCCGCGATCGGCTCACACCGCATCACCATGCCCGGACCGCCCCCGTACGGGGCGTCGTCCACGGTGCGGTGACGGTCGGCGGCAAAATCGCGCACATTCGTCACGGAGACCTCGAGCAGCCCCTGTTCAATGGCTTTGCCTAACAGGCTCGCCCGAAGCGGCGCCTCGAAGAACTCCGGAAACAGCGTGAGCACATCAATGCGCATCGTCCACCGCAAACGGGGCAATATCTCGCACGAAAATCGCCCCGGATTCCCAATCTATGCGTTCAACTGCTTCCCTGATCACCGGCAGCATGATGCTGCGTCCATCCGGGCACTTCACTTCAATCACACCGTGGGCCGGCGTTTCTAACGCGCCCACGACCTTGCCTATTGCGGTTCCGCCGGGTCCGACCAAGCGCATGCCGATTAGAGCATCCGTCTCGAGGCGCCCCAGAAGAGCGATTGCGGCCTCATCCGCTTCCCACAAGACCTCCGCTCCTCGCATGCCGGCTACGCTGTCGCGCGGCGTTCCCGGCGTGAATTCCACCACAACCGCCCCGCCCGGCCGCCGCAACGCGGCCACAAGCGGCCGCACTTCGCGGCCGTCCGTCAAGCGCAAACGCAGCCGGCCCAGAAAGGCCTCGTCGGGAACGTCCCCGGCTGCCGCGCGAACGCGCACCTGCCGTTTGGCTGGGTTCACCGAATGAACCGTGCCGGCCACGACGACGCGCCTGGTCATGAATCCTCGAGACGCAAGCCTACTCCACGATTTGGAGCGTTGCCCGCGTGTCCTGTTTGTTGGCGGCAGTATTCAGGATGGTGCGGATGGCTTTCGCCGTGCGCCCATCCCTGCCGATAACCTTGCCCATATCGTCCGGGTGGACCCGCAGTTCAAAACACTGGCCATCCTCGTTCTCGATGACCGTTATCTGCACATCCTCGGGATGATCGACCAGCTTTTTCGCAATGAACTCGATGAGTTGCTTCACGTTGCGAATCCTCTTCGCGGCGCGTTCCCCGGAGCAGGCATTCTCCAGTCCCGCTCCGCTTTACCCCCGGTTCGCACCGGGGGCCCGGGGGTTCACGTTGCCGCAGTTTCTGCCGTTTCGGCTGCCGCGGCCGGTTCTTCCGCCGGCGTTGCTTCCTTCAGATCTTCTGGCTTCGCGCCTTTGGCGTACATCTCCATGACGCCTTTCTTGGCCAGAAATGACCGCACGGTATCCGAGGGGCGTGCGCCTTGGCACAACCACTTCAGGGCGCGCTTTGCATCGATTTCCAAGCGCGGTTCGGGCCGTGCGCAGGGATGATAGAAGCCGATTTCCTCGATTACGCGGCCCTGGGTGCGGGTCCGTCCGTCCACCACCACCACGCGGTAGTAGGGGGCATTGGTGCGGCCGCCTCGCTTCAGACGTATTACTGTTGCCATTGTTCCTTTCACTCCTGGCCGCGTTCTTCGCGCGGCCCTGCTCTTATGCCGTATCAGTCAGGGCGCCATTAGTCATGAAATGCCATATCGAACGCCACACGCTAGAAACCGGGCATGATCGGCATGCCCTTGCGGCCCTTTTTCCCGCCTTTCATCATCTTCTTCATCATCGTCCGCATCTGCTCGAAATCTTTGAGGAGCCTGTTGACCTCCTGCACCGAGGTCCCGCTGCCATCCGCAATGCGGCGGCGGCGGCTGCCGTTGATGAGCTTGGGTTTATGCCGCTCCTCGGGCGTCATCGAATAGATGATCGCCTCGACATATTTCATCTCGTCTTCGTCCACATCCATCGCCGCCTTGCCCATCATCTTCTTCATGCCGGGAATTTTCTGGACCAGGTCGCCAATGGACCCCATCTTCTTGAGTTGCTGCATCTGCTGCAGGAAATCCTCGAGGTCCCAGGTGGCCTTGCGCGCCTTTTCCTGAAACTTGAGGGCCTGCTCCCTGTCGACGACCTCCTGGGCCTTTTCGACGAGCGAGACGATGTCGCCCATGCCCAGGATTTGATCGGCCATGCGCTTGGGATGGAACGGCTCGAGCGCCTCGAGCTTCTCACCGGTGCCCACGAACTTGATCGGGCAACCGGTAACGCTGATCAGGCTGATGGCCGCGCCGCCGCGCGCATCGCCGTCCAACTGGGTCAACACGACGCCCGTCAAGGGCAGCGCATCGTGGAATTGCTTCGCGCTGTTGACGGCGTCCTGCCCGGTCATGGCGTTGGCGACAAACAGGATTTCGTGAGGCGACACCTGGCTCTGGATGCGGCGGACCTCGGCCATCATCTGCTCGTCCACGTGCAAACGGCCGGCGGTGTCCATGATGATGACGTCGCACTGGCGCATCTGGGCTTCCCCGCGCGCCATCACGCACGTGTCCACGGGGTCGGCGTGTTCCCCGAGGCTGAAACACTCGACTCCGGCTTGCTGCGCCACGACTTCCAACTGCTTGATGGCCGCCGGGCGGTACACATCCGCGGCCACCAGGAGGGGTTTGTGGCCCTTTTTCTTCAAATGCAGCGCGATCTTGCCTGCGCTGGTCGTTTTTCCTTGACCCTGCAACCCCACCATCATGATGAGGGTCGGCGGGTTCTCGGCAAATCTCAGGGGTTCATTCGAGCCGCCCATGGTCCGCACGAGCGCGTCGTGAACAATCTTGACGATCTGCTGGCCCGGCTGGATGCTCTCGAGCACTTTCTGCCCGAGCGCCTCCTCCTGGACGTCCGCGATGAACTGCTTGACAACCTTATAGTTAACGTCGGCCTCGAGCAGCGCCCGGCGGATTTCCTGGAGGCTGTCCTTCATGTTTTTCTCGGTCAGTTTTCCCTGACCGCGAATATTCTTGAAGGCGGCTTCCAGCCGTTTTGTCAGCGATTCGAACATAGTTCTCGCACGTTTTGAAACCTGGCCACGATCTGAAAAAGGGCAGATCTCACCCGAAGTCGAGGGCGCATATTAACATACGGACACAGACCAATGCAATTCTCACTCCCGCCGCTGTCACTCCGGCCGCTACGGCAAGAGCGGCATGTTACAGGCTTCGACCCTGATCGAAGGCAGCCGGATGAGCATCGCCGAACTCGAGGTCTACGCCGCTGAATGACCGCTTCGTTCCGGGCGCGACGGCTCAGCGTAGCTGCTCCATGCATTCAATGACCGCGGCGCAGATGAATTCGTTGTCCGCCGCCGACATGATGGGATGGATGGGGATGCAGAACAGCCGTCCGCCAATCTGTTCAGACAGGGGCAGCCGCTGTCCGGGCGTCTGGTCGCGCAGGAATTTGCGGTACTCGTAGACCGGTCTGTTGGCGACCACGCAATGTACGCCGTACACCTCCGCCAGCATCTGCATCAGCGAATCGCGCTTTTCGCCCGCCCATTCTTTCGGCGCAAGGCTTGTGTAGAGATAGAACGAGTGTTTACAGTCAGCAGGTTCGAGGGGGAGCGTGAGGCCCTCGACACCCTCGAGCAGTTCGTGGCGGCGGCAGGCGAGGGTCCGGCGCGCCTCGACGAAGCCGTCGAGGCGGCCAAGCTGGACAAGCCCCACGGCCGCCTGCACTGTCGTCATGACGTTCGAGGTGCCCCAGATGTCCGTGGTCATCCCATAGAAGCGCGTGGAACGGCAGAACTCCGCGACGCCGTCATCGTCGGTCGTGATCATGCCGCCTTCGCCGAGGGTCGTCATGTTCTTCATGGTATGGAATGAGAAGACATTCATGAGCCCGCGTTTGCCGATTTTCGTGTCCTTGTATTCCCCGCCGCACGCCCGCGCGCCGTCGCCGATGACAGCCAGCGGCCCGTGTTTATCGTGGGGATGCCGCCTGGCCAGTTCGAGGTAGTCGTCCATGGGCGCCGAAAGTCCGTTCATGTGGACCGGGAATATCGCGCGGGTGCGGGGGGTAATCTTTTTCTCGACGTCGTTGGGGTCGAGTTCGAACGTACGGGGGTCGACCTCGCCCCAGACCACCTGTCCCCCCGCGCCAATCACGGCAAGCGGAGCGGCTACGAAATTGACGGCCGGCACGATGACCTCATCGCCCTGCTCGAGTTCCAGATAGCGCATGGCCATGTCGAGACCGGGTCCGGCGCTGTTGATTGCGACGGCATGTTTCGTGCCTGTATACGCCGCGAAGGCCGTCTCGAACTCAGGAATGGGTTGCGCACTGAACCCGAATCCGAGGCTTACATCAGACGCGCGCCGCATGGCCTGTACCGCCGCGTCGACCTCGTCTTCTCCGTATACACTGCCCAGCAGGGGCTCTCCCTGCCACTGCACCTCGCTGCGGGATTTGGCGAGGAGATTCTTTCGTTTCTCGGGGCTGATCATTGGACAACGTCTCCGGGTACCAGGGCTATTTTGAGGGCTTCCTGATTCTTCAACAGCGCGACGGCGCGGCTGTACTCGCTGAGCGGCAGCGTGTGGGTGACCAGTGTACGTAGATCCAGCTCGCCGTTCCGAATATGGGTCATGGCGCGTTCGGCGCCCTCCCGCGTATGGGGTTGCGCGCCCGCCAACACCAGGCCGCCCCAATACTCGGGCAAGAACGTATAGGGCTCGCGCTGTACCGCAAACAGCACGACCAGCTCGCGCGTGATGGCCATGGCGGCCCGAACGGCCCCAACAGTACCCGCGCAGTCGAAGCAGGCATCAAGCGCGCCGTTCGCGTTGCGCGGAGGGACCTGGGCCATCGCCTTGGGGTCTGTCGGGTCGAGCGCACAAGCGGCTCCGAACCCGCTGGCCAGGGCGCGCCGTTGCGGCAGCGGGTCGAAAGCGAGCACGTCGGCGGCCCCGCCAGCACGTGCGAGCTGGACGCACACCAGCCCCGCGGGACCCAGCCCAAACACCCCTACGCGCTTGCCCCGCAACGCGGCGAGCTTTTCGGCGAACAGGATATGCACTGAAACGCACATGGCGAGTTCGAGGGGGGCGAGCGCCTCGGAGGGCAGGCCCTCAGGCGCGGGAATCAGCACGGCTTCGTCCGCGGCCACGTATTCCGCATAACAGCCTTGGACGTCGTGACCGCGGTCGCGCCACACGCAGACCCGCTGGCCCTCGGATACCGTGGTCACCTTCGAGCCCGTGGCCACTACGCGGCCGACGGCCTCATGACCGGGCTGGCCGACGGTGTAGGGATAATCGAGGGCGCCTCCCGCGAACATGGGCTGACCGCCCAGGATGTGCATGTCCCAGTGGGGGCAAGTTGTCACCGCCTCGATCTGCACCAGGGCTTCGTTCGGCTCCGGTTTCGGGGCTGGAATATCCACGATGGCGGAGCGCCCGGGCTCGAGAATCTGCAGGGCTTTCACGGAATCATTCCTCCTCCTCGAAGAGCATTATTCCCAGTCCAGAATGACGCCCAGTACAGGCTTCGTGCGCTTCACAATCAGCTCCCATGCGTCCGCGGCCCGTGCCGCCGGGAAGTGATGGGTGATGAGCGGCAGGGTTTGCAGATGCCCCGCGGCAATGAGCGCGAGGGTGTCGTCCATGCGTTGCTGCTGCCAGCCCGACGGCGTGTGAAGCGTAAGCTCGCCAAACCGCACCTGCTGCACGTCCAGCAACGATTCGGTCCCGTAGAATCCCGCTGAGACAATGTGCCCATTGTGACAGCAGAGAGGGCGGCAGGCCAGGACGGTGTCGATTGAACCGACCGTATCCACGAGGACCTGAATGCCCTCGGGCGCCCATGTGTTGACCTGCGTTTTCAAATCATTTTTCGCGATATTGAGGCGCTTTCCGCCGTGCGTTTCCGAAAACATGGCGAGCCGTTCGTCGTGTTTTCCGGCGAGCATCACCTCGGCGCCCCGCCATTCGAGAGTCTGGGCAGACCAGTGGCCGACCATGCCGTCGCCGATGACTAGCGCCTTGTCGCCCACGCGCACTGGGGGGCGCGTGCCGCAATTGTAGCCTACTTGCGTCAGGACCAGTCCGCTGGCCGCGACCGGCGACAGGCCTTGGGGCAGTTTCCAGATCTGGGATTTGTGGCAGACCTTGGGCGAGATATGACCTCCGGCGGGTTCGTACATCCCCTCGATATGGCCGAGCGCGCTGAACACCCATTCTCCGGGTTCAAGGCCGGCCACGTTCGCCCCGGCGGCGGTCACGATACCCGTGCTCTGGTAGCCGGCCGCAATGGGAAACGGCCACGGATCGCCTTCGCGGTAGGGCGTCTCGCCGTTGATGCGTTCTCCGCGCAAGAACGACCCTTCGGTGCCGTTACTGATCCACGAGAACCGCGTATCGACGACTACGTCGTTGGGGCCGGGCTCGGGAATAGTGACCGGCATGTATTCAACCTTGAGCCGGTCTGTGAAGACAACTGCATGACCCTTCACGCTGGTTTCCCCCTGAAGTTGTGGTGCTGCGCCAGGGGCCTATCATGCAGCAGACGCCCTCGCGCTTCAAGCGACCGGGGCTTTCGAGGCGGTATCCTGACCCCTGAATGTGCTATACCAGATGCTGAAAAGGACGTGGGAACTGTCAAGGAAACGGAGGGGAATGCCGTGAAAGTACAGGATTTCGCCTATCAGGTCGCCATGCGCACCATCGAATTACTCGAAGAAACCCAGCACTACAAAATCCCCGATAACCTCCGCAAAGAAGTGGGACACAAGATCCTCGGCGAGATCGATACGATCATCAAGAAGGCGAGTTAGGCGCGGCGGGCGGGACTGGAAGGAATCTGATTGCGGCTCAATGAACCTGCTACAACAGAAGCGAAACCGATCAATCGAAAGAGAATCCCATGGGAAACGATTCAGAAACATCGCTCGGAGATGTCCTGCGGCGGGAAGCGGTGTATCAACTCGCCGACGTGTACCTGCCGCGGATGAAGAAATGCCTGTCTACCCTTTCCGAAGAGGAGATCTGGCACCGGCCCAACGAGAACACGGTGAGCGTGGGTAACTTGACACTCCACCTTTGCGGCAATGTGCGCCAATGGGTTGTTTCCGGGCTGGGCAACGAGCCGGATATTCGCAAACGCTCGGAGGAGTTTTCCGAACAGGGGCCCATTCCCGCGGAAGCCCTTTTGGAACGGCTGGAGCAAACGATAGCGGACGCGCGGAGGGTCATCGAGGGGCTGTCAGAGGCCGAACTTGTGCGGCCTCGGAAAGTGCAGGATTTCGAGGTGAATGGGGTCGGCGTATTGCTTCACGTGGTGGAGCATTTCTCGTACCATCTAGGCCAGATCACCTATTTCGTGAAGACCCGGAAGAACATCGATACGGGGTACTATGCCGGCGTGGACCTGGAACCGCCGAAGTACTGATTATCTTCCCGTTGCAGCCCATCCTCGCCTCGCGCGCCATGTGGAACACCGCGCAGTTGCCAGAGAGGCCCCGGCCTTGCCCCCGCGTTCGCGGTGGTGTCCTAATCAAAGAGTCGCGACACAAAAATGCGAACCATGTCTTGTCAAAGGTAGTTTTGTGTACTATACTGGTTTTTCTTTTTGTTTTCGGGACAAAACACCCGTAAACAGGGGTTCTCTATGAGGCATCGGGTCAGTCTTGTGGTAGACATGGAAGGCATGAGCCGTCCCGCGTTCGATATTGCCCGGGAACTATCGCAGAACAGCCGATCCGGTCTTACCACCCGGTTCCTGGCCAAAAAACTGGACCTTCCGCTGGAGGAGATCGAGTACCTGGTGGATGTCCACGACAGGGTTTTCTTCACGGACCTCACGAAGGTGAAGCTGGTTACCGAAGCCCCGGAAGCCATCAAACGGGTGATCGCTGCGCTCGAGAATCATGGCGATGCGCCGGCGCTGTTTCAGAGCATCAGAGCCATGGATGCCCACGGGTTCCGGCGTCTCGAGGAACAAATCGGCATCGAGAAGCCCGGGGGGAAGAAGAGCGCGGGAGAACAATTGATCGAGCGTCATTACCGCCATCCCGATTCCATCGTGGAATATGTGGCCACCCGCGGTTTCTCGCCCGTTGCGCGCGCGTTGTTCGACATCGTCTGGCAGTCGGAAACCGGCATTATGCCCGTTGCGCAGCTTCGGATGATTCATGGCGGCTCGGAGTATGACATCGAACAAGGTCTCTGGGAGTTGTTTCGTGGATTTGCGCTATTCGAACTGTTCCGATTCGACGCCGAGGACCGCCTGCTCCGCGTCGTCAGTCTGTTGCAGGAGTTGCGCCAATGGCGCGTTGAGGCCGAGACGCGCCGCACCACCATTGGACGGTTAAAGCCGGTCAAGGGCACGGTCGAGTCCGTGGATGCCCGCGGGGTATCGCTCAGCGACTGTGTTTCGTGCCTTGTCGCCGCCATAGCCGCGAAATCCGCCCGTTTGCGGAGCGATGGCGATCTTTTCCGGGAGGATCGCCGCAGGCTTTCCGAAATCGTGTCTGAAGAGGGCGAACCGTCTCTGGATATCTGCATTTGGGCCGCGCAGGGGGTCGGATGGCTTGCGCGCGTCGATAATGAACTGCGCGCAAACGACGTGGAAAAACTGGTGGCCACGGAACGCATTGAGCGTCATCTGCGCCTTTGCGACTGGCTGCTTACGCGCAGCAACGAAGGCGTTTCCCGCCGGGCCATGGTGCCGTTGCTCGACGAACTCACCGTGGGGGCGTGGTATTCGGTGATGGGTTTTATCGACTATGCGTTGCAGCGGAACGAAGACAACGACGAGCCGGTGCTTCGTTCCGCGGGGGGGCATTGGCATTATGTGGCGCCGAGCGCCTCGATGGCCTCGCGGCGGGGATTGGCGCGTTCACTCGAAGAGGTCATGCCTTGGCTCGGGCTTGTGGACAGGGCGGAGTGTGAAGGCGAAAGCGTGTTTCGGGTAACCGAGCTCGGGGCCGCAGTTCTGCGCGGGGCCGAGGCAGAGTGCGTCAAGCGTCTCTTCCCCTCTCGCAAGTCAGAACTTGTGGTTCAGCCGAATTTCGACATTGTGGTCGACATGAACGCGGCCGATCCCTTGATCACGGTGCCTCTTGACCAGTTCTGCGAGCGCGTGAGTGCCAGCCAGGTTGCGGTCTACCACCTGACTAAAGAGACCTTCACCCGCGCTGTTCAGCAGGGGCGGAGCAGCGGCGCATTCATCGAATTTCTCCTGGCGCACAACAAAGGGGCAACCTTGCCCCGAAACGTGCTGACCACCCTTGAAGGCTGGCGCGGAGGCATGAAACGCGTGCGGCTGCGCACCGTTCAGATCCTCGAGGCTGAAGATCCGCTGGTGATGGCCGATGTGCGCCACAGAAAACGGGTCGCGAAACACGTGGACACTATCGAGGCCGACCGCATGGTGATCTTGAAGAAGACCCGAAAGAGCGAATTGAAGAAGTTGCTCGAAAGAGAAGGGTTCGTAGTCGAATAGGGCGTCCGGCGCGTTCAGGAACCCGGCTTTCAGGGATAGAATTGCGGCGGGCATGCCCTCTCCGGAGAAGCATGCCCGCCATCTTCAACCTGCGGTGGGCCGCAAGATCTACTCGGAGACAAAGCTTGCCGCCGCGGGCAAAGCCTTGGCTTTAACGTTCTCAGCGGTCGTATCCGCGATATAGACCAATCCCTGGGCCTCTTCTTCGCTCGCGATGGCGAGCAGATGGCATGTCACAAGCAATCCGCTCTCGATATTTCGGCCGACCGAACCGTCAACCGTGATGTGCAGCCGTCCGGGCGCGGACAGAGTCGCGGTTACCCTCTTGTTCGCCTGATTGGCCGAATCTTCAGCCGTGGCAAACAAATTGTTCACGGCCTTGGGGGTGAACACAGTAGGATCGAAGCGCAGGTCGAACGCGACCGTGCTCACCTGTCCGCCGCTCAGATCGACCATCCACACCGGTATGTCAACCTGCTTGCTGGATGCAACCGCCTTCTCCGGCGTCATGGTCAGATGGACTTGGGGCCGGAAGTACGTGAAGCTCTTCTTCAGGGTGGACTTGCCGGCGGGGCTCTCCACCGTCACATCGGTTTTTCCGCTACCGGGCGGTGTTACCGCAAACACGGCGCTGCCGGTGGCATCAACCCAGACGTAAGGGGATTCCACTTGTCCGAACAGGACGCGCGAGACGTCGGCAAGGTTGGCGCCCGTGATCTGCACGACGGTTCCGCCGGTCTCGGCGCCGGTCTTCGGCTCCAGCGCGGCAATTACCGGCTCTCCCGCGCCCGTGGATTGTTCGGCAGTTAGAAGTCCGTCGTTCAATTCAACGGTGTCGAACTTGAGTCGCGTTGCCGCGCCTGGGGTGACAGTTGGTTTGGCGCGGAAGGTCAGAATAGCCAGAGTTCCCTGCCCGGAGAGCGCATCGGTGTTTGCTCCCGCCACCATTATCTTGCCCGTAAGAGGATTCACGATGGGATCAAGCCATTCGCCGGTGAGGGACCCGCTCTGGATACTCAGATATTCAAGTGCGCGCGAGTCGTAGAGCAACTCGAAGTAATACCCGCGCACCAGATTGGCTGAGTCAATACTCACGGGCACTTGGTAGACAGCCTCCGGGTCCAGCTTGAGTTTGCCGGGAATGCTGAGCAGGCGCTTGGCCGAGGAGCGGTCTCCATACTCCTGAGATACAGCCTCCTTTGCCTGTGTTTTTGCGCCGGTCAGTTCAGGGCCGATGCCGTCACCGTCGATATCGGCCGGGAACGAGCTGATCGCTCCTTCGCTGAAGCGCATAATGAGCGACGCATCCACCGTACCCACAAAACTCGGTTCGTCGCCGCTGACGTCGCCCGCCGCATAAAACACGGTGTCTTCCCCGGAATCAGCGGATTTCGGGTTAGGCTTGTTGATGCTGGCGCGGCCTTTGAGGATGGCTGTGGAGTCCGCGTTGTCTACGACGCCGTCGCCGTTAACATCGCCCCAAAGATAGGTGTCGTTGTTGACGGTGAATAGCCCGTCTTGAGTGGTAGCCTGAGCCGCCCCGTTGTTCATCTGCACGTTGGAGAAGGCCAACGGCGAGGTCTTGCCATTCTGTATGTTCTTCTTTACGGTGACGTAGACGATGGCTACAGACCCCGAGCCAGAGTTGAGTTCGGCGCCCGATGCGGAGAACGAGGCCGAGCCGGCTCCGACATTGGCCACCGGGTCACCCCATCCGCCGGCAATGGTGCCCGCTGCGACCCTGACGATCTGGAGCACGGTTGTATCGACCGACACGGTGAGATTGTAGGCGGTGAGGCCCTGGGCATCCGCGATGTTTACCGGGCAGGGCAACGTATATCCCGCCCGCCCCTTCAGATCGGTGGGAATTGACAACGCGTATGTCCTCGCGACGCCCTCGACCGTAACGGTGCGCGTCACTTCGGGAGCGGCGTTGCCGGCAGTGTCGGAGACATTGTAGCGCAAGGTATATGTGCCGCTCTTCGCGGTGTCTACGCTGCCTGACACGGCGATCCGGCTAGTCAGATCGCCTTCCAGTGCGTCTGTAGCCGATGCGCCGGGATCGTTGTATGTTTCACCCGTCTGAATGGTGATCTCGCTGGCGCCGTTCAGGGTAAGGACGGGCGGGGTGCCGTCGACACGGGTATGTGTCAAGCCGATTCCCGATGGCTCCGGGCTGAGATTGCCCGCATTGTCCTCCAAGCGTACCGCGAAATAGTAACTGCCCTCAACGCCGAAGGGGTTAAAGCTTAGAGTTCCAGACCCTGCCGAAAGGGTTTGTCCGGTCCGGGCCCATCCGGCATCATTGGCACGCACCCATAGGGCAACGGTTTTCAGGCCGCTGATGGTGTCGCTCATGCCGCTGTAACTAACGGAGACGCCTGTTGGGGGCGCGTACGAGGGTGATTGGGCTGTTCCAATCGCCGGGGGGGTGATGTCGTAGATTGTCATGGACGCGTACGGCACCGCTAACTCGGTGGCGCCTGCGGAGAGATTCTTGAGCGCCACCGCGGTTGTTTCGGAGACCGTGGGAAGACCCGACTCATCAAATGCGGATGCCGGAAAACATGCGGCCGCGAGGAGGAGAATCGAACCGATCGCCCTCCAATTAGACACACGATACTCGCCGGTAGCCGGCCAACGATATTGGTTCATTTTGGGAACCCCCATCTGCCCGCGTTTACGCCCAAGGCAATGAGCGCTATTGCTATCAAACATATCACGAATTGACACCCAACACGCTGAGAACTGTCATCTGCACGTCAATAGCGTCCACCTTTCCCACTGCATTTACATCTGGCGGGACCGGCGTCTGTATTCCGAGTGCGCCATTGATCACGAGCTGCAGGTCTGTCGCATCGACGATTCCGTCTTGATTCACGTCGCAGGGAATCCCGCTTTGGGGAAAAGAACTCGCGGAAGCGGCGTCGGTGCCGCGGGCCGTCTCAATGACGTCCCAGTAGCCATCAGCGTCAGAATCATACTGATAGGGGTCGAGTCCCAGCTCGAATTTCTCGAGATTCGTCAGGCCGTCGCCGTTTGCATCTTCCTGGGCGTCATCCCCATCGCGGGGGTTCAGGCCGTTCCACACCTCCCACCCGTCCGGCATTCCATCATTGTCGCTGTCGAAATCAAGGGGATTCGTACCCAGCGCGATTTCAACCTCGTCTGAGAGGCCGTCACCGTCGGTGTCGTTGTACGTCGCAGCGGCTACCACGACCAGAATTGCGTCACCGGCGCTGGTCGGATTCGCCAATGCGGGCACGATGGCAACCGTACTCGCCAATGTCATGGCAAGGGTGATTCGGGCACAGACCGATAGAGGCGCCATATTGTCCATTCCAAGGTCTCCCTGTTTGTGGAAGGCTCGTGTTGCGTCGTAAGACCTTCAACGCAAAGCGGGTGCCAAGGAAGGGGCAGTGCGCTCCCAGCTGGATGGATGGCGCTAAATCATTGCTTTCCAATAAGTTACATGGGCCGGACGGCTTGACCCGAAGAACTTGTACATGCCGCGGGAGGTGACGGGTCCTTGTCGTAATGACGATGGCTTGTCAAGATGACGCCAGGCGGCGGCGGGCCGTGCCGGCCTTCGCAGGCCCCGTGTTCCGGGGGGAGGAGTGGGGCATTACTGGGCCCATTCAGGGGGAGAGGACGACGGCAGCGAACGGGCGTCCCCCGTTCGCTGCCGTCACCAACAGTGAGATGTCTCTACCTACAGCACAGAAAGCGTGATACCGAATGTCAAACGCCGCTCTTTAGACCAAGACGAACCGGCGCACCGCCAAGCCCGCGATTCCCAAGGCAATCAACACCATCGTGGCAGGCTCGGGAACAATCTGCTCGAAGCGCAGTTCCACGATCAGGTCATTGTAGTCCGCGTCGTATGAACTCGAGGGGTTATTATATCCGCCGGGCAGGGGCAGGTCTTCCCATGCCAGCAGAAGGACGTTTGGGTCAGCCGCGACTGTGTAGGCGACCATGTGGTCTTCGATCCACCCCGGAACCTCGCCTATCTGCCAATTGAGAGCTTGCTCCGAATGCCATATGGCGCCCCGGCCGGCTGGGTCCAGGTAGAACCCAAACAACTGATTAACGTCAAGGGTAGTGAGGGTGGCATCGTAGCCGAGTCCCGAGACATCCCCGATTTGCGTGACTGAGAACAGGGGGTTATAGTTCACGGGTGCCCCGGCGGGGGTGTAGTAGCCGAATTCCGATACTATCGACGCGTACCTGGCCTGTGCCTCGATAAGCCAGCTCTCTCCGATCGGAATCAGGAAGGTCTGCAAATCGACGACGCGCATGACATCCAAGTTCGCATTGCTTGTGTAAACAGTACCGTAAAGGTTGTTGTAGACTTGCCACACGCTGAGTTCGGCGGCGTGCGGCGTCTCGTTCGGAATGTAAATGGCCATAGCCGGCGCAGAAATCAAAGCCATCCCCAGAATCCCTAAAATCGTTGCGTACCTCATCTCACTGTCTCCTTTCGGCGCGTTGATGTGAACACGTCACATGTTTTCTCGATGCGTATTGCCTCTGCTTCACAACGGCTTCACATACTTCAAATCGACTCGACCGCTATGAGTCCTTTCCGAGTGCCCATCTGCAATGAGCAGATTCCGTGCCAATCTTGGGTCATCTCGATTAAGTTGTTTGTTCATAATCATTTATAATGGCTTCAGCGTCTGGGCAGACCCTTGTGAAATCTAACGATCTGATCAAACATTGTTCATCGCCGCGATACATTTTTCTATACTGAGGCGCGTGTTTGGGGTTGGACTCGCGGTTCATTCGAATTTCAAAACCCGAAGCTGCGGTTTTGCGGTGCGTCCGCGAGCTGGGACCTGAGACATCAGATTCGCACAAAGACCGAAGCCCAGCCCAATGAGGATTTTCCCGGTTTTCCGCGCGAACGCAGCAGGTTTTGCATCTGAAGGGAAGAACTCCGCTCGCAGGTACTCTCCGCTGCTTGTCAAGAGAACAAGAGGTATACTTAGTGCACCGCTTCCACGTGTCCCGCGCCGGTACCTGGCGTTTCATGCTGTCGTTGAAATGTTCTGTCCGCATGATGTTCAGAGGAGGCCCTTCCGCGCCGCATTGAGCTCAGAAGAGCCGCGTGCGAAACGCCCCATACGCATATCCCAGCTTCGTGAGGCGTTTACGATGCTCCCCAGCAGCTCACCCATGTTTGTTTTCCAATCCGCGGACGTACCATCCAGCCTTGTTTGGTGGGATGCGGTGCTTCCTTCCCTACCGGTGGACTCAGGGGCCCCTGCACGGCTTGTTTACTCCGGAAACCCGCAACCGCGCCCAAATTATTCTTGACAATATAAAAAACACTGTTGTGGGCCGCCGTATTCCACCATCTGCGGCTCACGCATCCGTGGGTGTAGGCACTGGGTTAAAGGGCATGGACCTGGGCCAGAAATCCTTGAAATCGGCGCGGGGTGAACGGAGTTCGCGCAGTACTCTGGCTAACGAGGACGGTTCAGATTGTATTTTTCAATCCGTCTGCGCAGAGTCTGGTAACTGATGCCTAGCTCTTCGGAAACTTTGCGGCGGTTCCATCGGTGCTTTTCGAGGGCTTCCCGAATGCGTTCCGATTCGGATCTTCGGGAAATGGGAGGGATCTTCGGGGCCCGCGGCGCCGGGATTGATTCAGGCACATTCTCATGACCGGATTTGGCGTTGGCCTCTTGGGCTCGAGCGGCCTGCGGCATGGCGCCTTTTCCCAATGCCATCCAGCGTTTCACGGTGCTTTCGAGTTCGCGTACGTTGCCGGGCCATGGTTGGCTGGTCAAACGGGCCAATTCCTCTCCGGAGACGCCCATGCTTGCGTCCAGGCCGAGCCCTCCGTGCTTCTCGATGAAATGGCGCACCAGGAGGGGGATATCCTCCGGGCGTGAGGAAAGCGGCGGGACCCAGATGCACACCTCATTCAGCCGAAAATAGAGGTCGTGGCGAAAGGTCCCCTCTTTCGTTTTCGCCTCGAGGTCTGCATTCGTGGCGGCAATGATTTGGACATCTACACGGATATGCTTTCTTCCGCCGAGTTTGGTGAACTCCTTGTGTTCGATGACCTGGAGGAGCTTGGCCTGAAGGTTGGGGTACATTTCGCCGATCTCATCGAGGAAGATGATGCCGTTGTTGGCGAGTTCGAACCGGCCCGGTTTAGACGATAGCGCGCCCGTAAACGCGCCCTTTTCATAGCCGAACAATTCGCTTTCGAGCAGTTGTTCGGGCAAGGCCGTGCAATTGACCTTCACAAAAGGCCGATCCCGCCGCTGGGACAGGCGGTGGATTTCCCTCGCCACAAGGTCCTTACCGGTGCCGCTTTCACCCCGGATAAGGCAGTTGAGGTCGGTCCGCGCGACCTGAGTGATGATTGTGCGCAATTCCTGCATTGCCGGGCTTATGCCCACCAGATAGGACGTTTCGGTATCTGCCTTGCCTGACCACGGGCGGTGCAGCATCCGTTGTTCGGCTTCGCTGGCCAGGGCGCGCCGCAGTACCGCGCGAATATCATTAAGGTTGAATGGCTTCGGGATGAAGTCGGCGGCGCCCCGGCGAACACATTCGATAATGGCCTTGGGCTCCGACTCGAGAGATACGCAGATTACCTTGGGTTTTGAAGGGGTGTCCAGGATAGATTCCAGCACATCGGGTGTCAGGCCGGCTTCCGGGAGGATCTCCATGACCACCGCACGCACGGGCACCGCGTAGAGGAAGCCCAGGGCTTCCCCCAATATGCCGAAGATGCGCACGTCGTATCCTGACCGTTTCAGGCCCTTTTCCAGCGCCCACAGCACACCGGGGTCTGTGTCCAGCACAACGACCGTGCCCGGATGGCTTTGGATTTTATCTTCAGATATGGAGGTTGCGGTGCGCTGGTTCACCGAAGCACCTCCCTCCGGCGGGCCAGAAGTGTGACGTTGCGCGGCAAGACAATTCGCAGCCGCACTTCATGTCCCTCGTGCAATTCGAGGCTGAGAGTGCCGCCGCAGCTATGAACGGTTCGTTCTGCGAGCTGCAGCCCGGGATTGCCCATGTCCCTTCCCGATAGAGGAGAGGCGAACACGGCGAGCGTTTGCAGGGGGTGGGAATCGGTAGTTTCGTAAGACATTTCGAAGGCGATGTACTCGGAACCGGCCTGGCGCAGGGCTAACGAGATCTCCGCGCCGGTATCCACCATACGGAGCGCATCCAGAATAAGGTCGAGAAAGGTGCGCGCCAGGGTTGTACCGTTGAGCAAGATGCACTCGCTGTCCGTTTCAAACAGCCGGTGAATGCTGACTCTCCGGTTCTGGATGGCCACGGCGAGCACATCAAGCGCGCGGTCGATGAACTCATCCAGCCGGACGGTTTCCACGGACCCCTCGCGCAGGAGCGAGAGCTTGCGAAACTCCTGTGTCTGCCGGTGCAGTCTTTCCACGTTCTGCTGGATTATGGCGAGGCCCTCGGCGGCTTCAGGGGAGATCACGGTCTCCTGCACGAGGTCGGCCGCGGTTCGGATGGCGGTCAATGGCTGGATGAAATTTCGCGCGACTTCAACTCCGATGTTGCCCAAACTGGCATGATGCGCAACGTGAAGGAGCAACTTGGCCTGCTCCCATTCGAACACAAGAAACCGTGCGCAGGTGTCGAGGAATTCGCGGTCGCCCTGGAGATTGCCAAACCCCGCGTCGGTATAAAAGCCGACAATGTACCGCATGGTGCTTTGTTGCTGTTGTGAAAACACAAAAGGCCGGAGGGCCATTTTCCCCATGTCGGTATTGCGCTCCAGCCACGTCTGAAGAAGGGTCGCCGGTTCCGCTTCCAGAAGGAGCATCCCCGTTTCCTCGAGGTCGAGTTCGCCATTGGTGCCGATGAATTCTGTTTCTTCCTGCGCGTTCCGGAACGTGCCGACCAGGCGCTCGGCGGTGATGTCGCAGACGACGACGGCGCGCAAGGGTATATGCTCTCCCAATTCGGCGAAGAGCCCTCGAAGCAACGCTTCCTCGCTGAAATAGCCGGAAGCGAAGCGGCTCAGGCGCAAGAGCGCCTGGAGGCGGGTGCTGCTGCGCTCACACGCCGAAGCATATTGCCGGATATCCTCCGTTGCCTCGTCCACGCGGGCCCGCAGTTGTTCGCGTTCTTCCAGCAGCAGTTCAAACAACTCGCCGCGCTCGCGTATGACTGTATGATGGGAAAGCGCCCGGGTCAAGGCGGCTTTGAGAGTCGCGGCATTGATGGGTTTGACCAGATAATCGAAGGCCCCTTCGCGCATGGTGTCAATGACGGTCTCTGGCTGGCGGGCGCCTGTCAATACAATCGGGACCACGCAGGGATCTGCTTTCGCGAATTCACTAATGAGCGAGAGACCGTTGCCGTCCGGAAGGCCGAGGTCAATGAGTGCGCAGGTAAAGAGGTCTTTTTGAAACAGCGCTCGGCCGTCTGCAATAGATCCCCCCGAAACGCAGCCGTAGTCCCAGTCTTGCAGCACTTCTTCGAGAAAAGCCAGCTGGGTCGGTTCATCCTCAATGACGAGAATGGTCGGTTTTTGTGCACTATTCAGCTGCACGTCAGAACCTGGCGCTCCGCGTATTAAGTCGGTCCCCAAGTCGGGATTCTATTCGGGTATGCTACCTGAGCTGGGCGGTCTTGTCAAGAAATGATTTGCGAAAACTGTCGCTCGCGGGGACAAATTGGGCTAAAAGTGGTCAGCCGTGACAATGTTCCTATCATTCCTGTGGATGGCGACAAAGAAGTGCAAGGTATACGATTCCCTTGAAATATGTGATTCTTATGGATTTAGCGGGTAGTTCGCTGATTTTCTGTTCATTGGCACACGATTTGCGTCATAAACCGAGACAGGAGGAGTACTCGCTGTGGAGGACACTACAGAGCTTAAGGCTGCCATCCAGGATTTACAGACCCGTCTCCAGGAAGAGACCCGGATGCGCACGGAACTGGAGAAGCGGTGCCGTGTGATGGAGAAGCTGGCCTACCGAGACCCCGTATCAGGTTTGCGCACGGAAACTTATCTTCATGCGCGGGTGCGCGAGGAGATTGAGCGCGCGATCCGCTACCCTTCCGCGACCACACTGCTGACATTTTGCTCACCTCGAACGGACGCGGAGGCTGTGACGCAGTTAGGCTTGCGGTTGACCAACGATCTCCGTATGACTGACCACGTTTTCAGTTTAAGTGAAGGGGGGCTGGCGGTGCTCCTGGTGGAAACGCCGGAGGAAGGCGCGCACAAAGTGCTTCAGCGCTTGTCGGCGGACTTGGAGCAGTTCCTCGAGAGTTTTGGCTACTCTGTTACGAGCTTTCCCGTGGATGCCAATCTGGCGGAGGATTTCCTGAACCTCGCCATGGAGCGCCATAACAGGGTGGCCCACCAGATGTATTCGAGCAGGGGAGACGATTCCTCCCCGGCAGCGCCGACCCTTCACTGACCCGCTGGCCGGGCGGAAGAAGAGAGGGGTTGTAGCAAAACCCCGGGCAGTGTGCCGCGAATTTCCTCTCCGGCCACATTTCTGCTACGATCTTTCTTGATATCCATATCCATGCCCTGGCAGCGCCTCCGTTGAGGAATATGTTCAGGGAGTGCCTTGTTGGAGAGCCGCAGCGGGGAGAAGGCTTGCCCCGCTCGCCGTACGGTATGTCTTGGAGCACGTGTTGCTTGTGGAGAGTCGTCACTGGATATGAAAGCTGTAAAGTGGTTTGGGCCGCGCGACATGCGCCTGGTTGATATCGACAAACCCGCGCCAAAACCCCATGAAGCTCTGATTCGGATCGAATCAACAGGGGTCTGCGGCTCCGACATGCACTATTTTGCCGAGGGGCGTATTGGGCAGACCGTTATTACCGAACCGCTGATTCTGGGTCACGAATATGCCGGCGTCGTGGAGTCGGTTGGCGCGGAGGCAGACGCCTCGCTGGTGGGCAAACGAGTTGCGGTCGAGCCGGGTATCCCGTGTTTGAACTGCGAATGGTGCCATAGCGGCCACTATAACGTGTGTCCGGACATGGTGTTCCCCGGCGGTCCTCCGTACGACGGGGCTTTGTGCGAATACAAGGCGGTACATGCGCGGTTTTGTTTTCCGGTGCCGGATTCCGTGAGCGCCGCGGAAGCGGCCATGCTCGAGCCGTTGGCAGTGGCCGTGCATGCGGTAGAACTGGCCTGCTTGAAACCCGGTGAAACGGCTGCAATTCTCGGTCTTGGCCCGATAGGCCTGCTCGTAGCGCAGGTGGCCAAAGCTGCAGGGGCGGGCCAGCTTTTCGGGACCGATCTTCTGGATTACCGGGTGGCGGCGGGCGCGAGGTACGGCGTGGACGAAGCCTTTAACGCTTCTTGCAAAGACACTGTAGAGACGATAGTGTCGGCAACGAACGGCCGGGGCGTTGACGTGGCCTTTGACTGCGCCCGGAGTTCGGCCACGCCTTCTCTTGCCTGCCGCATAGTGCGTCCGGCGGGGCGCTGCGTGCTCACGGGCATTTCCGGCGCCGAAGAGGACCCTTTTCCGGTGAACGTGGCGCGGCGCAAAGAGCTTACAGTTCAGTGGTGCCGCCGTTTTTGCTTCGATTACCCCCGGTCAATCGCCTTGCTGACCTTGGGACGGGTGGACGTGGCGTCGCTCGTGACCCATTCCTACCCGTTGGAGCGTTCCAAGGAGGCGTTCGAGCTTGTGCTTAATTGCGCCGACAATGTTCTGAAGGCGTCGATCGATCAATAGCGCGGCGCGAGTCGAAAACCCGGGGCCGCAGCGGAGAGCGATACGGATGAAGAAGAAACTTCTTATTGCCGGGGCTGTCATTGTGGCGTTGCTCGTACTGATTGTGCTTGTTGTAGGGCCATGGCCGGCCTATTCTGCCGGGAACGTGACGCAAGAGGGCTACTACAAACGCAACGTGGAGGCAATCAAGGCTCGTGCCGGCCAGTGCGGGTTAGACGGTGAGCCGGGAGTCCTTCGTGCGGGCTGGGCGAAGCGTCCGATCGCCCCTCCGGTTGGCGTTCCTCTTGCCGGATTTGGGGATCGCAGAGGAAAGCCTTCTACGGGGGTGCACGACGACATTTTCGTCAAGGCGCTGCTGCTCACGGATGGGCGCGACCGGGCGGTATTCGTTTCGGCCGACATGCTGATAATTCCCGAGAACCTGGCGGAAATGGTTCGGGAACGCGTGGCTAATCAGACCGCGAAACCGGCCGATATCATTCTTTTTAACGCCTCGCATAGCCACTCGGGCCCCGGAGGATGGGCGCCGGGTTTCGTGGGCAAGCAGTTTTCAGGCGAATACGACGAAACGGTGCTCGAGTTCCTGGCGCAGCAATTCACCGATGCCATAGTGGAAGCAAGCGGCAACGCTACGGGTGAGGCATCTCTTGGGACCGGCAGTGTCAACGCCGATGGGTACATTCGCAACCGGACGCGTGAAGCGCCGTGTGATACTGAATTGAGTTACATGGTTGTCGAGAAGGATGACGGCTCGCGTTGTTATGTGGTGAGTTATTCGGCTCACGCCACCGTTCTGGGCGGGAGCAATATGGAATTCAGCGGCGATTATCCGGGTTATCTTCAGCGGGCCATCGAGCGCGAGACGGGCGGGTTCGCCATGTTTCTCGGCGGGGCGGTGGGGAGCATGTCGGTGCGCAATCCCGGTAACGAGAGCGGTTTCGAGAAAGCGGCGGCCATTGGCGAAGGGCTTGCGCGGCAGGTGCTCGAAGGGGCCAAAGGCCTGGAACTTGCCAAGAACAGGGAAATCGCGTCGCTCGGAGTGCCTCTCGACTTGCCGTCCCTCCAGTTTCGCATCAGCCCGTCCTGGCGGTTGTCTCCGTTCTTCATTGGTCTCCTCGGTGTCGATTCGGACGGGTGGCTGCAGTGCGTCCGTGTGAGCGATGCGTATTTTGTAGGCATGCCCGCGGATTTCAGCGGGGAGATCAGTATTCGGCTTAAGGAGTGGGCGGCCTCGCAGGGCGTTGACCTGTGGGTTCTCAGTTTCAACGGGGACTACGCGGGGTATATTTCGCCCGATGAGTACTACGCCACGGCGCGGCGGGATGGCGACGAAGCGTATGAGATGTATCTGATGAGTTGGTGCGGCCCCAACCAGGAAGCGTTCTTCACCCATCTTGCCAAGGAAGCGGTGGGAGCGCTGTCGCAACCCGGCGCGGCCGGGCAATAACCTCCTCGTATGGAGTATCCAGCATCGATTCATGGCTACAAGGCCCTGCGGGCAGGCGGTTTCCTGGTGCTCAGCGGGCTGATGCTGGTTTTCCTGGCGGCGTGGCACGAGCAGGTCCTCATTGCAGAACACCCTCTGCGCGCCCTGTTGATCGCCGTGGAAGCTCCGGATGTGCCGGAAGGGGCGTTTCCGGTGTCTGCGCGTCCCGTGGCGGAAAGCAATCTATCCGCGGACATGCGGCAATTGCTCGAACGACTGCGGGCCCAGCCAGGACAAGACGAACTTGTCGAGCTTGCCGGCTTGACCCGCATGGAGCGCGTATTGATGGTGGACGCGTCGTGCGGGCTTTTCGTGCCCGCGTTCGTGTCCGGGCGTCTTCCGGAACCCGGCCAGCCCGAGGTGCTGGCGGGCGCCCTTGCCCGTTTTGATGCGTTCGAGATGGACGGGGTCGAGTTCAAAGTTACCGGGCGCCTGGACCCGTTGATTCCCAGCGTGTTGACGTCCTATTTCTTGCCTGCACACGAGACATTCGGCGCGATGTTTGCCAGCAAGGAGGACGTGACACGAGGCTGGCTGGATGCGCAGGGCCAGGACCGCATCGAGAAATCCGACATTGAAGAGAGTTCCGGCGGCGCTGCGGCGTGTTTCCTGCTGCCGTTCGGACGTCTTCCCGGACGTATCACCACCGAGACGATGCTGGGGTTGATGCTGGTCGCGGCGGGCGGGGCAATGGTCCAGGTATACGTTCTTCGCCAGCTTGCCGGGCGCGCCGGCGGCGTGTTCAGGCCGTTTCTGTCGGAACTGACAACGCGGCCGCGGTTGCTATTTGCCCTGCACCTGGCGCTCTACGGGGCGTTGTTTGCCGCGATGACGGGCGGATACCTGCACCCGCGGATAACGTGGAACGCCGTACGATTTACGCGAGACGTGTTTGCAGAGGGGGAGTTGGGCTACATCGGCCGCGCGTACGAGTCCGGAAACATCTTGATGGCCACTCTGGCGACGCTCAAACAGAATTACGTAATGGGGACATGTTTTTACACGGTATTGCCGTCGTTGATCATTCCATTCGCGGGGGTTTTCAAGAATCTGTTGAGTTTTTCCTTCGTGGGCCTTGTCATGGCGCCTTTGTGGACGGGGACGGCGGCCCAGAACACCTATCACAGCATCACGCTGACGCTTGAACTCGAGGCGTATGTGCTCGCGTCGTTCGCCGTCTGCGTGTTGCCTCTCCGGGTGTTTGAGGGGTTCCAAGGCGGTGCTTGGGCGACCCAATACGTGACGGGATTGCGCGTCATCGCGGGGGCGGTGGTTGTCGTCGGCGTGATGCTTGCCCTGGCAGCGGCATACGAGGCGACTACGCTGATTCTGCTGAACTGAGGATGAGCGAAACACAGACGCAACCGTCAGCTCGAACTGAGCCGTTTCCCGCTCGACGACATGGTTGCGAACCGTCTCGACGACGCCGGAGCTGAGGGGACCCTCGGACAGACGGCAGCGCAGGCGTCTGGCCTGCATCTTTCCAATTGGAGGCCTTGCGGCCGCAAGAGTGAATAATCATCGCGCCAGGGAATCGCCACCATACTGAACGGCCTCCGCGGGCAAGGGGGCGGGCAGGAGCGGTTCATGCGGCGCCGGGGTGCTTTATCTTGATGTCGATGGCGTATTTTTCGAGGAGTGCGGCGCCGGCGCCGTTGGCTATGAGGAGCACGTAGCGGCTGCCTACCTGTTCGCTGCGGACGATAGGGCAGGTGCGGACCGACGGGTGGATGGGCAGAACCCAGCGCCAGTCGTTTTCCATCACGAACAGAAACGCCGGGTTGTCGGATTCAAATACGCTGAGAAACGCGTTGGTTTCGCGGATCAAGGCGTTGCGGAACCGCTCGAGCATTTCGGGGGGGACCTCATCGTCGGCGGCGGTTCTCATGGCGGCCTCGAGGGCCTGCAATTCTTCCGGCGTGACCGTGTTGGCGATTTTGATGGGCACTTCTTCAACGGCGTCGGCAATGCTCTTCTTCATGCGTTTTTGGAGCTCGGCGTTCTCGCGCGGGTCGAGGGGCGGGTCCGTCTCCAGTTCGAGCAGGTCCGTGAGAACGGCAGTGTGAAAATGGTGGGAATAGAAAACGTATTCCTCGCGGGAGAATCCGACGGAATAGAGGTTGAATTGAGCGCCCGATTCGGCCAGAAGGCGGACAGGCTGGCAGAACTGGCGGGCGGATTTGAATTGATTGACCACGGGAAAGACGGCGAGGGCGGCAATGATGGCGAGTCCTGCGAAGTGGGCGGCGATCAGCGTGTGGAGCTGTTTCATGTCGGTGCGTGCCCAACGGCAGAGCGTGACGAGACCGAAAACCGCGGCGCATACGGAGAATGCCAGCAGGCTGGGGGACCACGCTTCGGGGTATTTTGAGAACCTCAATGCTAACGGTCCGGCAGCGGCGAGGAGGAGCGCGACGGCCCAGACCAGGCCGGTTCGCCGGCGCCAGATAGAGTGCTCGCTTTCCATGAGGTCGAGCACGCTGCGGGCGATGAGCACCGCCATTGCAGGGAACAAGGGCAGCAGATACAGGGCGCGTTTCCCGACACTGATGGAGAAGAAGATGAACGCGGGGACGGTCCAGCAGAGCAGGAAACGCATTTCGGCGCTTTCCTTGCGCCGTTTCCAGACGTAGTAGAGGGTCCAGGGCAGGAACAGAGTCCACGGCAGCCAGTCGACGGGGAGGGTTTCGAGATAGTACCAGGGCCATTGGGCCTTACTCACGCCAAGTAAGAACCGGCCGACGGTCTGGTGAAAGAGGTTCGATGCGATGGCTTCCTCGGCGGCCGTGGCGGCTTCGCGTGAGGCCACGATGCGGGCGGGGATAAGCCACAACCCGATCAGAAGCGCCACAGCGAGGATTCCCAGCACCCAATGCGTTTGCTTGCGCGATTCGGGACGTTTCCAATAGAACGAGAAAACGAGCAGCAGGGGGAAGATAACCCCCACGGGCCCCTTGGCATACATTCCCGCGGCGCTGCATGCGTAGAAGACCGCCAGCCAGACCGGGCGCCGCTCGTGATGCCATCGCCAGAACGCGTAGAGACAGCCTGTCATGAACGCGGTCAAGAGCATGTCGATCTGGGCGTGTGTCGCCTGCCACCAGAACCGGTTCGCGGTCATGAGGACCAGGGCGGACCAGAACGCGACCCGGGGTGTGTATAGCCGTGCGGCAAGCAAGTACGTAAGGGCAACGACCACGAGGGCCGACACGACAGAGGGAATGCGCGCTGAAATGGCCGAGACGTCGCCGAACGGTTTTGACACAGCGGCGATGGCCCAGAACAGCAGCGGGGGTTTCTCGAGATAGGGTTCGGCGTTGATCCGGAGTGTAAGACAGTCGCCGGACTCGAGCATCTCGCGTGCGACTTGGGCGTAGCGGGGTTCGTCGGCGGGCCACAGGTCGTGCGTGCCGATGGCCGGGACGAAGACCGCGGCTCCCAGGGTGAGAAGAAACAGCAAATGGGCGTGTTTCGCGTTCAATAGTCCTCTCCGCTGTCCAGAAACGGTTGGATTCAGAGCTTCCTGACGACGATGTTCCGGTACCAGACCTCGCCCCCATGGTCCTGGAGCATGAGCATACCCTGGCGGGGGAGTTCGGCGTATGGCGTGTCAAACTTCCCGAGAGGAACGGTCATCTTCGAGAAATCCGTGTGAACGACTCGCCACCCGTTCATGAAGACGACGACCTCGTCTCCCTGTACGGTGATATCGTATGAATTCCACTCGTTGGCCGGGCGCGACATGTTGAACATGGGAGTTACTACGTCGTAGATAGCGCCCGACCGGTTCTTGGTAGGTTTCTTGCCGTAATCCTCGAGTACCTGGACCTCGAACCCCCGAGCCAGGGGATCGCCGTGTTGGGCGCGCAAGAAGACCCCGCTGTTGGCGTTTCGGGCGACCTTGAACTCGAGATGCAGTTCGAAATCGCCGAAATCCTCGGCGGTGTATCCCACGTAGCGTAAGGGATACACGGTGCGCCCGAAAATGTGGAGGATGCCGTCCTTGATCTCGAAGATGTCCATGTCGTCGGTGACGTTTTTCCATGCGCCGGCTCGTTCTTCGTCGAGGAGATTGACCCAGCCGCCGCCTTGGGGTGGCGGCGTGGGTTGGCCCTCGGGGACGGGGTCCTTGCCCCAGAAGAACCAAAGGGCACATACGAGGAGAGCCATGAGCAGCGCGACGGCGGCGATTTCCACGAGGAGTTTACGTTTCATTGGTTATCCTTGCGCACATGCCAGGTCCCGTATGAGCCGTCCGGCCCCCTTCGGATTACGGCACGGAAGCGGGCAGAGCCGCCAGCCGCGCATTCGCTTGGCGCCGTCCCATTTCCGGCAACAGTATAGGTCAACCGGATGGGGTATAGACAAGCGGCCGCGTACGCCCTTGAAGGCCGGCAACCCCTGCGATATGAATGCCGCCGGTGTGCGTTTGTTGCGGCAAGTGCGCTATTCTTGTTGGCAAGTGTGCCCTGTTCCCGGGCAAGAAAGGACTGTAACCATGCGAAAGGTTATCACGATCCTCATGCTGGCCGTGTTGACAGCTCTGTGGGTGGATACAGTGTACGCGGGTGAGAAAGAGCCGCTGCCGCGTCCCGCAGGAGAGGTAACGTCCGTTCCGAGCGGCGAAGGCTGGGTGGACTTGTTCGACGGGAACAACGCCACGCTATGGAAGGTAGATGCCGAAAACCTGTTCGAGTTCCAAGATGGGCAGATGCACATTTTCGGGCACAAACCGACGCATTACATTCAATACACCGGAGACACCTATGGGGATTTCCAGGTGCATCTCGAGTTCAAGCTGACGGTGAAAGCCAACAGCGGGCTCATGTTCCGCGCCGCTCCCGAGGACCCCGTCTTCAAGGGTATGGAGATCCAGATCATCGATTCGTATGGAGAAGATCCCAACTACTCCAGTTGCGGAGCGTTGTACGACGTAGCGGCGCCCATGTTCAACATGGTGAACAAGACCGGCGAATGGAATTCCCTCGATTTGACGGTGCAGGGCAAGCACATCGTGGCGGTCGTGAACAATTGGAAAGTGCTGGACCTGGATGTTTCGAAGATGACGATGCCGATCGGCAAGTTTCCCACGCCGCTCAACGAGTTGCCTGTGACGGGAAGCCTGTTTCTGCAGGACCACGGAAACGAGGTGTGGTTCCGGAATATGCGCGTGAAGAAGCTGTGATTGCGCGGCGTGAAGTCAGGGGCCGGTGAGTCGGCGAAGCCGCCATGCGGCGTGTCGGGTTGGGCGGGGCTTTGCGCTCGCCGGCGGGGCCCGTCTATGTAGTCATTGGAATCCGGGAGGGGAAGAGATGGCTTCTGAATTCGACAACGCGTTGCTGCGTCTGCTGCTCGATAAGGTGCATGACGGGGTCTATTTCGTGGATACGGAACGCCGCATTCAGTTCTGGAACAAATCGGCGGAGCGCATCACGGGATATGCGGCGGAGGACGTGGGGGGGAAGTGTTGCGCGGACAATATTCTGGTGCACATTGACGAAGAGGGCAACCATCTGTGCAAGGGCATGTGCCCGCTCGCGGCGACGATATCGGACGGCCAAGTGCGGGAAGCACGCGTTTATCTGCATCACAAGAGCGGCCACCGGTTGCCGGTGCAGGTGACCGTTTCGCCCGTTTACGACCCGGAGGGGCGCATTCTGGGCGGACTCGAGACATTCTTCGATGCGACTCCGATGATGGCGGCCCTGGAGGAAACGGAGCGATTGCGGGAAGAGGCGCTGATCTGCCCGCTCACGGCCATTGGCAACCGCCGGTACGCTGAGCGTATGCTGGCCCAGAAACTGGATGAAATGGCGCGCGGCGGGACGTGTCTCGCGGTAGTGATGATAGACATTGACCACTTCAAGAAGGTTAACGACACCTTTGGGCATGATGTAGGCGACGTGGTTCTCAAGATGGTAGCGAGCACCATGAGCGCCGCCATGCGCAGCTACGACTTCCTGGCGCGGTGGGGCGGCGAAGAATTCATCGCCTTGCTCCCTTCTTGCGATGCCGCGAACGCCGTCCGGATCGCTAACCGGCTTCGCCGGCTGGTGGCTCACGCGAGCCACGATCTGAATGGAGACACGATCCGGGCAACGATCTCGGTGGGCGTGTATTTGTGCGGGAAGGGCGATACCCCGGCGTCCGCCGTCAAGCAGGCAGACCGAATGCTGTACGAAAGCAAACAGAACGGGCGCAACCGGGTCACGGTCAGCGGCTGACGTTGCCGTGAACGCAATGGCCGGGCGGGTCAGGTATAGGCTTCAGGCAGGCGTCTCCGTTCCCCTTCGACGTCGTCGAACCACGCGTCCAATTCACGCAGCATGCGCTCGGTGCGGGCGGGTTCCTCGGCGTTTCGGTCTTCGCGCTCAAAGGGGTCCTCGTCGACCTTGAAGAGCTGGGGCAGGGGCGGCGCGGGGATGTTCCGGACAGGTTCGGGCACGCCGGCGAGACCGTCGAACCGGCCATGGTTGTACTTGAGAGCACGGTCGATTTCGCAATCGGCCTGGGTGAGGGTCATTGCCTCGGCGATGCAGGGGCGGACCAGTTTCCAGTTGCCGTCGCGCACGGCGGCGTCGCAGGTTCTTACGGGGGTATAGCGGTTCCATTGCCAGAACCGGCGTGGCATGTCCGGCGCCTTTTCGGCCCGCAAGACCGGCAGTACGTCCACCCCATCGAGGGGCAACGGTCCTGGATGCCGTGCGCCCGCAACATTAAGCAGCGTCGGGAACCAGTCGCAGAAATGCACGAAGGCGTTGCAGCGCACGCGAGCGGGCAGACCGCCGGGCCAGCGCAGGATCATTGGTACGCGAATCCCGCCCTCGTAGACATTGCCTTTGCACCCGTTGAAGCTGCAGTTGTATCGGGTAGTGCATTCCTCGCCGTGACCGCCGAACTCCGGGCCGTTGTCGCTGGTAAACATCAGCAGCGTATTCGTGCTCAGACCGCACCGTTCGAGGGTTTCGACGATATGGGCGACGCCTTTGTCCATGCGGGCATTCATGCCGTAGATGGTGCTGACGGCCCGCGTGAGCCGGCCGGTTTCGGCAAAGGGCGCTTTCTCTTCCTCGGGGACTTGGTGAGGGAAATGGGGGGCATTGAACGTGACCATGAGAAAAAAAGGCCCGGCGTGATGGCGGCGAATAAAGCCGGCGGCTTCCTCTGCCAAGACATCGGTCAGGTAGCGCCCGTCCGCGTCGTGCAAACTGCCGTTGTAGTCCAGGCGCCATTGGTAGTAATCCTGCCATCCGCCCCGGAATCCCGCGAACTCGTCGAACCCCCGGCGGTTGGGGTGGTACCGGGGATCGAGAGCGCCGTTGTGCCACTTCCCGACCAGTCCGGTGGCGTATCCGGCGCGTTTGAGGGCGTCGGCGACGGTGACCTCGCGTAGCGCGAGCCGGTCGCTTCCCCTGCCCTCGAGGGTGTCGATAGCGCCGGTGCGGTGCGGATAGCGGCCGGTCAGGAGCGCGGCCCGCGCCGGGGCGCACACGGCGGAGGCCGAATAGTGCTGGGTGAGGCAGATGCCCTCGCTAACAAGGCGATCGAGGGTGGGCGTGCGGGGTGTGCCATCTCCGAAGACGCCAAAATCCCCGTAGCCCATATCATCGGCTACGATTAACACAATGTTCGGTCGCGTCACGATTCTTCCCCTTATTCGGCGGATAGAAGCGGGATGAACACTACAATGCCAGTTCGCCCTTGAGAAAATCGATGGTGCGGCGCAAACCGTCCAGCAACGAGATTTTGGGTTCCCATCCCAGGACACGGCGCGCTTTGCTGATATCGGGTTTGCGCTGGCGAGGGTCGTCTTCAAACGGTTGGGGGACGCAGACGATCGCGCTCGAACTTCCGGTCAACTCGATGATCATCTCGGCGACCTGCAGCACGGTGTATTCCTCGGGCGTGCCTAGATTCACGGGGCCGGTTTCGTCGGAGAGCAGGAGACGGACGAAGCCGTCGACCAGGTCGGAAACGTAGCAGAAGCTTCGGGTTTGTTGCCCTTCCCCGTATACGGTCAACGGTTCTCCCCGAAGGGCCTGACAGGCGAAGTTGGTAACGATGCGGCCGTCGTCGGGCCGCATGCGGGGCCCGTAGGTGTTGAAGATGCGCACGATCCGGGTATCGAGGCCGCAGGCCCGGTGGTAGGCCATGGTTGCCGCTTCTGCGTACCGTTTGGACTCGTCGTAGACGCTTCGCAGCCCCGTGCAGCTTACGTAGCCCCAGTATTCTTCCCGTTGGGGGTGGTGTTCGGGCGGCGGATCGCCGTAGACCTCGGAGGTGCTTGCAAGAAAGAAACGCGCGCCCTGTGCGTGAGCCAAATCGAGCATGCAATGGGTGCCGAAAGAGCCCGCCCGCAAGGTTTGCAAGGGCAGGGTTTTGAAATCAGGAGGGCTTGCCGGCGATGCCAGGTGCATCACGCAGTCCACGCGTCCGTTGCACGTAAAGGGGAGGGTGACGTCGTGTTCGAGGAAGTGGAACCGCGGGTTGGAATCTAGGTGTCTGATATTCTGGAGGCGGCCGGTGAGAAGATTGTCGACCGCGGTCACTTCCCACCCCTCGTCGAGCAGCCTGTCGCACAGATGGGACCCTATGAACCCCGCTCCGCCGCTTACGATGACGTGTGACATTCCTTTCCTCCCCGTTCTCGCGCTATTATCCCTGTGGCTGGGGTGCTATGCAACGAGCGCGTATTTCTTACAAGACGGCCCCCCGCGCCTGGGAAGGAAGAGCAGTGAAATGCAGGGTTGCGATCCTCTCGGACATTCATTTCGATACGGATGGCCGAGACTCGAGTAAGCGGCAATTCTCGCGAGGGAAGGAGCTGTTTGCGGAGGCCGTTCATTTCGTCAACGAGCGCATCTCGCCTGACGTAGTGCTGGTTCTGGGGGACCTGGTGGATGCCGGAGAAACCGGCGAGGGTTTGCGGTGCTTGCGGGAACTGCGGCCGGAGGCCGACCTCATCGAGGCGCCGGTTCTGGCGATTCCGGGCAATCACGATCCCGGGCCGGAGGCCTTCTACACGGTGTTTGAGCCGCTTCCCCGATGGCTTGATGTCAAGGGAGTGCGGTTCGTGCCGTTCGTGGATCCCGAGGCGCCGGAGTACAATGCGTACCGGCCCGCGGAATCCCTTCGGCGGCTTGAGGAGGCCCGGGCCGGTTTCGACGGGCCGGTAGTATCGGTTCAGCACGTGCCGTTATTTCAGCCGGGCGCGTGCAGTTGTCCGTACAATTACACCAATGCTTTGGAGATTCTGGATATGATGCGGGCGACGGGGGTGGGGTGTGCCATCAGCGGCCACTACCATCCGGGCGTTGAAATCGCGCACGCCGGCGGCATCGTCAGCATTGTTAATCCAGCACTTTGCGAGGAGCCGTTTCGTTTTCTGGAAGTGACGTTGACGTGCGGGGCCGTCGCAGTGCGGGGGCACGCATTGCCGTAGCCGCCGCGGGCCCGCGGGGCGCGACGTTTCTCGCGCAAGCCTCGAGGTCGACTCAACCTTGTGTGCAGCGTGGTCAACTGCTGCGTCATTGCCGGCCGCGGGAGGCGTTGGGTAGCCTATCAGTAGTAGAAGAAGGGCCTGCCGGCATGAACCGCCCGGATAGTCCCGTTACCGGCCTTATCGCGCCGGTCCAAGCGAAAGAACACGGAGCACATGCAATTCCTTGAAGCGTTAAGAGATCGGATTCTGGTTGTTGACGGCGCCATGGGTACCGAAATTCAGGCCCGCGGGCTTACGGACCGCGATTTCGGCGGGGCGGAATTCCGTATGCTCTCGGACATAATCACGTTCTCGCGGCCGGACGTTCTGGCTGATATTCACCGTCACTATTATGCGGCCGGGGCGCATGCCGTCGAGACCAATACCTTCGGGGCATCCCCTTTCCGGCTGAGCGAATACGATTTTCGCAAGGTGGAACTGAAGCATTTCGCGTCGCTGCCCTTCGATGCCGATATCCGAACGATTTCGTACGAGGACCTGGCGTACCGGCTAAACGTTCGCGCCGCACAGATTGCGTGCGAAGCCCGGGAAAGCTACGCGAAAGACGCCGCGTACGACGGGCGGCCCTTGTACGTCATCGGTTCCGCGGGTCCGTCTAACCGGGTGGTTTCGAGCACGGAAGCGAACCTTAAGCGGGCCACCTTTGACGAAATAGCGGCGAATTTCCGCGTTCAAGTGCTGGGTCTGGTGGATGGCGGCGCCGATGCCGTGCTTTTCGAGACCCAACAGGACATTCTGGAAACGAAGGCCGCCGTGATGGGCGCGCTCGACGCCATGAGAGAACGGGGCAAGCGGCTACCCATCATGTGCCAGGTGACGGTAGACGCCTTTTCGAAGATGCAGATCTTCAACACGGATATCCACGCTGCCCTCGTGACGGTGGCGGGTATCGGCATAGACACGTTCGGCATAAACTGCAGCATCGGTCCCGACCTGATGGCCAGAACCGTCGAGAAGATCGCGCGCTATTCGCCGTTGCCCATATCGGTCATCCCGAATGCGGGGTTGCCCGTGTCTGAAAACGGCCGCACGGTTTTCAAGTTCCCGCCGGAGGAAATGGCGGAGCACCTGGTCCGGTACGTGCGCGAATTTGGCGTCAGTATTATCGGCGGGTGTTGCGGGACGACCCACAAGCACACCGAGGCCATGGCGGCGGCGGTCGCGGGCCTGCGGCCCACTCCGCGCGAGCCCGAGCGCACGGTATTCGTCTCCGGCCCGCAACAGACGGTGGCGCTGGACAGTTCCGCCGGGCTTATCACGATCGGCGAGCGGCTGAATGTGCGCGGTTCGAAGATGGTTCGCGAAGCCGTCGAACGGGACGGCCCCATCGAGCACAACGTCCTCGAAGAGGTCATCCGCGAACAGACCGTGGACCTGGGTGTGCGGATAATCGACGTATGCATGGACTCGAACGTCGTGAACACGGCTGCCGCTCTCACGGAGGTGGTCCACAGGCATACGGCCGATTTCAACGGCGCGATGAGCCTGGATTCGTTCGCGATAGACGCGCTTGTGGAGGCCGTCAAGGTCTATCCGGGCAGGCCCATCATCAACTCGATATCGATGGAGGAGGCCGCGGAAGGCCAGACCAAGGCCGACGTGATACTGACAGCGACGGCCGCGCATCATCCTGTCTATATCGCGCTGGCGACGGGGCCGGAGGGGCCCGGGGCCACGGCGGAACAGAAGATCGCGTTGGCGAAGCAGGTGGTGGACTGCGCGGCAAGGCACGGCGTCACGCCCGACCAGCTCTTGATCGACATGAACGTGTTCCCCATCGGGTCGGAGTCCCGGGAAGGGGCGAATTTCGCGCTGGAATCTCTCGAAGCCATTCCCGGCATCAAGGCCATTGACGCGCGCCTGGTCACCACATGCGGGGTAGGCAACCTGACGAACGGCCTTGCCGCCAAGCCGTATATGCGCAAGGTCTTGACATCGGTATGGCTGGACGAGGCGCGAAAGCGCGGGCTGGACGCGGCCATCATCAATCCCAACCACTACGTTTTCGTGCAGGATCTGGACCCGGAGGACTACAGGCTGGGGCTGCGGGTGATCCTTGAACACGACATGGACGCTTTCGAGGAGTTGGAGGACATTGCCGACCGCAAGAAGGGCGTCGAAGCGCGCCGGCGGTCGTCGTACGACGGCCTGGAAGCCGAGGACGCCATCTGCGAGAAGATCAAGGACGGCTATAAAGAGCGGGCGGACGGTGTCGTCGAGGTGGGCGGGAACAGTTACGCGCACATGGATCGTATCGTCGTGCAAACGGCGGAAGTGATTCAGCGCCGCGACCCTCTCGAGTTCATCAACAGCTACCTGATGAAAGCCATGAACGAGCTTGGCGATGGCTTTGCACGCGGGGAGGTTTCGTTGCCGCATCTGCTCAAGTCGGCAGACGTGATGAAGCAGGTCATGGGATTTCTCGAGGCGTACATGAGACGGTCGGCCGGGATCGACGTGCACGACAAGGTCGAATACAAGGGTACGGTCGTGCTCGGAACCGTCCACCAGGACGTCCACTCGATAGGCAAAGATCTCGCAAAGACGCTCTTTGAGAACTACGGGTACCGAGTAATCGATCTGGGCGTGATGACGCCTCTCCAGGCGTATATCGACGCGGCGAAAGAATACAACGCCACTGCGATCGGCATGTCGGCCCTCTTGGTGCAGACCTCGAACCACATGATTGCGGTTTCCCGCATGATGGAGGAACAGGGCATCGCGGAGGTGCCGGTTCTGGTGGGAGGCGCGCCGGTGAACTGGCGGCACGCGGCGTACGTTGCCATGGCCGGTCACGAAGATCCGGCGCAGCTCCGGTCCAACGTGTTCTATTGCCCCACGGCCATGGATGGCGTGAACGTGATGAACAAGTGGGTGGGCACGCGGGAGCGCGCCGCCATCCTGGAACCAAACCGCGAGAAGCTGCTCGCGAACCTTGAACGCGCGGAGAAGATGCGCGGCGAGGAGACACGTCTGTTGCGGGACCTTGCGCCCCGGGCCATCAGCTTTGAGAAACACCGCGTACCGGATTCGCCGCGGTTCCGTTGCGAGGTATTACGCTATTCGCTGCGGCAGCTGGCGCCCTACCTGGACACCAGGACCTTGTTTGGTTTGAACTGGAAGTTTGGCGGCACCGTGGGCCGTGAGAAACGCGGCGAGACCGCCGAGAAGCTCGGGGCGCTCTTCGAGGAATGGATCGACAAAGCGGACAAGGGCAAGTGGATTGTTCCACAGGGCGTATGCGGCATCTACCCCTGCCAATCCGACGGTGATGAGGTCATTGTCTACGAGCCGGAGGATTTCGGCGTGGAAGTCTGCCGTTTCGGGTTCACGCGGGTGGTCGGGTCGCGGCGCAAAGACACCATTTGCGCGGCCCAGTACTTCTACCCGCGCGCGTCGGGCAAAGTGGACGCCATCGGCGTCCAGCTCACGACCAGCGGTCCCCAGGTCGAGGCTCAGATTGCCGCGTTCAAGGCCGAGGGCAACTCCGAGGCCGTGTTGTATCTGCAAGGGCTGTCGGATCGCGTCGCGGAAGATATGGCTGACCGGGTGCATGCCATGCTGCGCGACCGTATGGGGGCCGCGCCGGACCAGGGAATCCGGTGGTCGCCCGGGTATCCGGCCATGGCCGATTCGCATTACAACAAGACGATTCTCGCCCTCTTGGGCGCGACGGAGCGGGTGGGCGTCCGCGTTACGGATGCGGGCGAGTTCGCTCCTACGGGCAGCACCGCGGCGGTGGTGTGTTTCCATCCTGACGCACGGTATACGTGATCAACCGCGGGCAAAGGCCTGACCTTGAGCAGGGCGGGCCCTCTTGCCGTCCATTGGCTCGCCCGGCCGGGGCGGTTCCATGCCGATTCAGTTCCGGACCACGACGAACTCGGTTTCTACGGTCTCATCAACAATATGAAAGAGACGGTAGCCCTTTTCGGGGGTCTTATCGAAGTTATCGCGGGTGGAGGAGCAGCATGCGGTGGTCGTGAACAGGATGCCATTCTGTTCTTCGACCTGGTTTCCGTGATAGTGACCCGCGGCGACCAGTTTGAGGTTGTGTTGCGCGAACATGCCGAGGACGTCGTCCGCATTCTTGACGCGATACGCCTTTGTGTTGGGATTGAAGGGATGATGGGCGAAGAGCGCGATTGGCCGTCCGCGGTTCACTTTTCCGAGGGTCTTCCCGAGCCAGTCGAGTTCGCTGGGCGGGATGGTCACGTCGCTCTCCGACCCCTCGCACGAATTCAGCCCGATGAACAGCCAGCCCTCTTCTCCCTCGTCCCAATGGACGGGGCCGTAGGCCGTGGTGAAGTTGCCGAATATGTCTTTGGCCCTCATGTCGACGTCGTGGTTTCCGGGGATGGCCAAGCAGGGTTTTTCAAGGCGGTCGAGCGCCACCTTTGCAAGTTTGAGTTCTTCGTAGCGGCCGCCCGTAGAGATATCGCCCAGGACTACCGTGAACTGGACCCTCTTGTCCGAATTGATGCTTTTGACGGCCTCGTTGACGATGCCGGCGCTCTTGGTATCGAGGACGTGGAGGTCGTTGATGGCGGCCACCGTGAAATTGCCGCCCCCGAAACTCGGTTTGAGCCGGGCGAGGTTGATATCCGGGACGATTTTCTTGACCTTGGCGCACGAGGCGAGTCCCAGCGCCGCCGTGAGTCCGAGGAACTGTCTGCGCGTGAATCTCATGCGTTCGCTCCCCCGATGTGAGTGGTGTCGCTCCTTACGCTCCGCCTATTTCTGGTATAACCTCATTCAAGTCCCATTTCTTCCCATTGTTTCCTCTGGACCGCAATGAAGTCAACTGGACGTTTCGCCGTTTGCGGGGCAACAGGGAGGCGCGGAACGCAAACCGGGCAGGCGTCATGAGAGCGGCTTCCTGTTACGCTCTGCGCGCGTTGTACATTGCGGGCGTGACGTGCGAGAATTTCGAGGGCGGCAGGCGCTCGAGCTGGCCGAGTCAAGGCCGAGCGCGGACGTTGTCTGGTGTCGGCCTCCGCCCATGTTGTTCGAAAGGAAACCCGTTGGTGGCGGATGATGTCATTTCCCATAGCCGTGCGTTTCTCTCGAGAAGGGAAACCTGGCGCATGTTTGACCGCATCGTGGGGTGTTACGATTTTCTGAACCGCGTCTTGTCTTTGCGGCGCGACGTTGCCTGGCGCAGGCAAGTGGCGCGCATGCTGCCGGACGGCGAGGAACTGCGAATCCTGGACTTGGCCACCGGCACCGGCGACATGCTGCTCGCCATCCTTGACGAAAGGCCGCGTGCCCGGCCGGTTGTGGGGCTGGACATGGCGGGCAAGATGCTGTCGAGGTGCATGGAGAAGCTGCGTAGCCGTCAAACGGCCGGTTCCGTGCACGTAATTCGCGGGGATGCCGCCTCCATTGCGCTAAGGAGCGGCATTTTTGATGCGGTCACCATGGGTTTCGGCATTCGGAACATGGAGGATATCGTCGGGGTGTTGCGTGAGGCGCGGCGGGTCTTGAAACCCGGAGGCCGTTTGCTGATCCTCGAGTTTTCGATGCCCCGGCGGCCTGTGAGGTGGGTGCATCTCTTCTATCTGCGTCATGTCATGCCGCGCATCGCCGGGTACGTCTCAGGGGACAGCGCTGCCTATGAGTATCTCGATCGCACGATAGAGAGTTTTCCGTGCGGCGAAGCCTTTTGCCAACTCATGCGTGACGCAGGCTTCCGAAATGCCCGCGCGATGCCCCGGACGTTTGGTATCGCGACGATCTATCAAGGCGAGCGTCAGGTCGGCATGACATGAAAGGGAAGGAGCCGCACTTGAAGGCGCTCGAGCCGGATAGCGCGAAGGACATGTTGGCATCGCTGGTATGCCAGGCGGTACGGACTGCCTGTACCGGTCTCCCGGCGTTCCCCCAGGGGCTTCGAGTCGAGGCGCCCATCGCGTATACAGACGCGCTGGCATGGCTCCGCGCGCAGGAGGCCGGCGCCCGTATCTACTGGGCAGACCGCGAACATACGGTCCAGGCCGCAGGAACGGGGGTCGCGGACGCCATTACCTCGAATGACGGACACGTTGAAACCGTGTTTCCCGAGCTGCAGCGTGACTTGGCGTCGGCGCATCCCAATCTTCGATATTACGGAGGCATGGCGTTCGATCCCTCGAATAGGACCTCCAGTGAATGGGCGCCGTTCGGCACCTACCGTTTCGTATTGCCGCGGTTTCAACTCGAGAATCACGGGACGCATTCCTACCTGGTGTGCAATATTCTTCTTCGGAGCGGTGACGACTGCAACCGGGTACGCGGTGAAGCGCTCGAAGGCCTGGATGCGCTCGTTTTTCCCGAGGATACCTCGGCGGACGCGATGCCGCCTCCCCGGCAGCGGGTCGATATCCCTGACCTGGCGGGTTGGACAGCGGGCGTGCGGGAAGCCTTGCGGGGCATCGGGCGAGGGGATATCGGGAAGGTAGTTCTGGCCAGACGCTCCGTGTTCGCGTTCGATGCGCCGATGGACCCTTTGGCCCTGCTCGCGCGGATTGTGGCGCGGACGGCTGCCACATACCAGTTCTATTTCGAGCCCGAGCCCGGGACCGCGTTTCTGGGCGCCACCCCGGAACGGCTGTACAGCCGGCATGGCCGCCATGTTGAAAGCGAAGCCGTTGCCAGTACCCGGCCGCGAGGCGCTACCGAGGCGGAAGACGATGCCCTGGCCCGTGAATTGCTCACGAGCGATAAGGACCGCCGCGAACACGCGTTCGTGGCTCGGGCAATCCGCGAGGCGCTCGACGGCCTGTGCAGGAGCGTGTACGCCGCTTCTGAGATATCCGTGCTGAAGCTGCCCAAGTGCCAACATCTCATCTGCCCGTTGGAGGGGATCTTGAGGGAGAATATTTCGGATGCGGCCGTAATGCAGGCATTGCATCCGAGCCCGGCGGTGGGCGGCATGCCGACGGACAAGGCGCTGGCCTGCATTCGGGAACACGAACCCTTCGACCGGGGCTGGTACGCGGGACCGGTGGGATGGGCCGGACCGGAATCCGGCGAGTTTGCGGTGGCGATACGCTCGGGGCTGGTGCATGGGAACACCCTGTCGTTATACTCTGGCGCGGGAATCGTCGACGGTTCCACGCCAGAGGGTGAATGGAGTGAAATCGAAACCAAGCTGAGCAACGCGCTGGGCGCACTCACCGGACACAATGACTGAAACCGCCGAGACGCTGAACCAACTCTGGGCCGGCCTGCTGGTCGAGGAGCTGGTGCGCAACGGCGTGGACACGTTTTGCATTTCCCCCGGTTCCCGCTCCGCGCCGCTTGCGCTGGCGGCAGCGAGGAACGCCGGCGCGCGCTCCGTAACGCATTATGACGAACGGGGCGCGGGGTTTTTCGCCTTGGGGTATGCCCGGGCCTGTGAGAGACCGGCTGCGCTGATTTGCACGTCGGGAACGGCCGCCGCCAACTATTACCCGGCGATTATCGAGGCGGCCCTGTCGCGCATCCCCATGATTGTGCTCACGGCCGACCGTCCTCCCGAGCTGCTCGATACAGGGGCGAATCAAACGATATGCCAGCCCGGGATGTTCGGTTCGTACACCCGCTGGCGCTTTGATTTGCCGTGTCCGAGCCGGGCGATCCCCCCGTCGTTTGTGCTGACGACGGCCGACCAGGCTGTACAGCGTGCCAGGATTCCCGAGAGAGGCCCCGTGCATCTCAACTGCCCGTATCGGGAACCGTTGGTCTCCAGTGATGGGGGAGCCGGGCTGGATGTCTGGGCTGACTCACTTTGGCGTGCGTCCAACGAGCCCCGCACGTCCTACGCGCCCGTGTGCCGGAGCGTGAGCAAGGAGGCCGCGCTTCTCCTCGGCGCGGCGGCGAACGAAGCGCACAGGCCTGTCATCGCAATAGGCCAACTCGACCGTGCAGACGAGCGCGGCGCGGCCGTGTCGCTGGCACGTAAACTGGAATGTCCCATCTTGCCGGGGGTAGCTTCGGGGCTTCGGCTGGGGTTCGAGGCCGAATTCGCCATAAGCCATTTCGACGTGTTGTTGTCTTCTCCTGAAATTGCGTCACGATTTGCGCCCGACCTCTTGATTCATTTGGGTGGATCGATGGTTTCGAAATGGTTCCAGACGTGGCTTGAGCGCGTTCGGCCGCGTCACCACGTGCGGATAGCGGATCATCCCGGGCGCGACGACCCCGGCCATACGGTCACGTTACGAATCGAGGCGGACATTCCCCGCGCATGCGAGGTGCTATCTACCGCGGGCCTCAAGGTGAAAGACTCCTTGTGGCTGGAGTACATGCGCGAGTGCGAGAGGCGCGTCGCGGGCTCGCTGGACGCGTATTTCGCCGCAGACCGTGGTTTGACGGAGCCGGCGATCGCGCGCTGTATCGCAGGGCTCGTGCGCGAATCGGACGGGTTGTTCCTGGGCAACAGCATGCCCGTCCGGGACACGCAACGTTATACGCAGGCAAACGGGGCCCGGCCGGTGGTTTTCGCCAACCGCGGTGTAAGCGGCATCGACGGTAACATCGCCACGGTGGCGGGCGCGGCGTTCGGCGCCAAACGCCCCATCACGGCGATTCTCGGCGATCTGGCGGCGCTTCACGACCTGAACAGCCTGGCTTTGTTGCGTGAAACGCGCACGCCCGTGGTTCTTGTGGTGCTCAACAACGACGGCGGGGGCATTTTTCATTTTCTACCGGTAACCGCGCACCAGGAGGCCTTTGAACCGTATTTCGCGACACCCCACGGTCTTACGTTTGAATCTGCCGCGGGCATGTTCGGAGTGGCGTATGCGAAACCGGACTCGCTCGCGGCGTTCAGGGATGAGTACATGGCAGCGCTTGAACGCTCTCAATCCACCCTTATCGAAATCCGGACCAGCCGTGCGGAAAATGCGGTGCTGCACGAAACGATTGATGCGCAGGCGCTCGATGCTCTTCGAGCCTGACGCAAGACCGGGCAGAAGGCCATGACACGCGAACTGCATTACGTTGTGCTGAACCCAACCGGGAACGTGACGGTCCTGTTCCTGCACGGCTTCATGGGTTCCGGCGAGGATTGGCGTCTCATTGCGCAAGACTTGTCGCGCGCCTGCCGCTGCGTTCTCATTGACCTTCCGGGTCATGGGTATACGCCGGTGCGCAGCGATTCCGCCGCGTACACCATGGCGGCGGTGTCTCGCGACGTGATGCATCTGATGGACCGCGTGTCGCCGGGACGCTTCTTCGTTGTGGGTTACTCGATGGGCGCCCGGCTCGGGCTCTATCTAGCCGTGGAATATGGTGAGCGCATCGAGGGACTGATCATGGAATCGGCCTCGCCGGGTCTCCGCACCGAGAGGGAACGTGCCGAGCGCCGGGAACGCGATGACCGCCTCGCGGAGGAGCTGGAGACAGGGAATTGGGAGACGTTTCTCCGTCAGTGGTATGCCAGGCCCCTGTTTGAAACCCTGCGCAAGCACGGCAGCCGGTTCGAGGAATTGCTCGAGCGCCGGCGCATGAACAATCCCCGCGAACTGGCGAGGGTCCTGCGCGGGATGGGTACGGGGGCCCAGCCTTCGCTGTGGGATGCGTTGCACGGAATAGCCGCCCCCGTCTTGCTCGTCGTTGGGGAACGCGACCCGAAATACCGCACTCTCGCCGAGTCGATGTGCGAGATGATCCCCCGCGCGGCGATGGCGGTCATGCCCGATGCGGGGCACAACGTGCACTTCGAAAAACCCACGGACTATACTAGGCTCTTGCAGGGTCTGCTTGATGATCTGCGCGAAGGCGCCGCGCTGTAGCCGTTGTGCCCCAAAATCCGGGAGTTGTATGTATGTTGAGCGTTCAATGGAAGTCCGCGGGCGAGTTTACGGATATCACGTACGAGAAGGCGGAAGGGATAGCGAAGATCACTATCAACCGGCCGGAGGTGCGGAATGCGTTCCGGCCGCTGACTGTCGACGAGATGTCGAAGGCCCTTTCGGATGCCCGGTTTGACGATGCTATCGGGGTAATCATTCTCACGGGCGAGGGCGAGAAGGCATTCTGCTCAGGAGGCGACCAGAGAATCCGGGGCGAGGCGGGGTACGTCGACAAATCGGGCCGGCACCGCCTGAATGTTCTCGATTTTCAGCGCCAGATGCGGACCTGCCCCAAGCCCATCATCGCCATGGTAGCCGGCTATGCCATCGGCGGGGGGCACGTCCTTCACGTGATGGCCGACTTGACCATCGCCGCCGAAAACGCCATCTTCGGGCAGACCGGCCCGAAAGTGGGCTCGTTTGACGGGGGCTATGGGGCCAGCTACCTGGCCCGGATCGTGGGGCAGAAAAAGGCCCGCGAGATCTGGTTCCTGTGCCGTCAGTACACCGCCTCGGAGGCGCTGGATATGGGGCTCGTCAACGCAGTCGTGCCTTATGAGCGGCTCGAGGAGGAAACCGTGCAGTGGTGCCGCGAGATATTGCGCAACTCGCCGACCGCGCTGCGGTGTCTCAAGGCCGCGCTGAATGCGGATTGCGACGGCCAGGCAGGGCTCCAGGAACTCGCCGGGAACGCGACGCTCCTGTTCTACCAGACGCCCGAGGCGCAAGAGGGCCGGAATGCGTTCAATGAGAAACGGCCGCCCGATTTCAGCAAGTATCCGAGGTATCCGTAGAGGAGCGAGGCCCCAATGCCGGGGTTACGGGCCGCCTCATGCGGTTCAAAGCACTATGGCTGACGGATTCACACACGCTGACGCCTGGATAGAAGCGGCGCGCCCCAAGACGCTTGCGGCGGCCGTCTCCCCCGTTTGCGTCGGCACGGCTATCGCATTTCCCGACGGAGGCATTCATCTGCCCGCGGCGATGTGCGCGCTCCTCGGGGCGGTGCTGATCCAAATCGCCACGAATTTCGCCAACGACTATTTCGATTATCTGAAGGGGGCCGACACCGCGGAACGGAAAGGTCCGCTTCGCGCGGCGCAGTCGGGGCTGGTCAAGCCTGTCCATGTGCTGCGCGCTTCCATGGTGACGTTTCTGCTCGTTTTCCTGCCGGGCACATACATTGTGTGGCGGGGGGGATGGCCTTTCATCGCCATCGGGCTGCTTTCGATTGCGTCGGGCATTCTCTATACGGCGGGACCATATCCACTAGGGTATACCGGTCTTGCCGACTTGTTTGTGCTGGTGTTCTTTGGGCCTGTGGCTGTCGTCGGGACGTATTACCTGCAGACGCTCCAGTTGCGCGGCGCGGCGCCATTTGTCGCGAGTCTAGGCCCCGGCCTGCTCTCGGTGGCCTTGCTTACCGTGAACAATCTGCGGGACGTGGACGAAGACCGCAAGGCGAACAAAAAGACCCTGGCCGTCCGATTCGGCCCGGGATTCGCGCGCGCCGAGTACCTGTTTTGCGTAATTGGCGCGTGCGTGGGTGTGCCGGTGTACTTCTACGTGCGCGAGAACAACCTGTGGTTCATGGTCACGCCGGCGGCGCTGGTCTTTCTCGCCGCGCCGGCGATTCGCACCGTGTTCACACAGCGTGACGGTCTCGCGCTGAACCGGACCCTGGCCCAGACCGGCGGTCTGCTGCTGCTCTTCAGCATTCTATTCTCCCTGGGTTGGCTCGTATGAGGATTGTCCGCGCAGAGACCTACCTTTACGATCTGCCGCTTATGCGGCCGCTGGTGCTGCCCAACGGCATCTGCACTTCGCG
>DAOLNV010000008.1:58630-116195 GCA_035416745.1 Candidatus Hydrogenedentota bacterium
GCGAGCACGACATTCCCGCCTTTGCTCTCGCGCCGCACCCGCACCGGTCAACGATCCCGGTCAACGGGCTCCTGTGGGGAACGCAGGAAACGGTGCTCGAACGCGCCGGAGAATTGCTCCGGGCCGGATACTCGACGCTGAAACTCAAGGTGGGCCGTGAAACCCCGCAAGAAGACGCGCAGACGGTCCGCGCGTTGGCTGCCCTGTGCGGCGGCAGGTGCGCGCTTCGCCTCGATGCCAACAGGGCCTGGGATCTGCCGGGCGCCATGGCGTTTGCGCAGGCCATCGAAGGGTGCGCCATCGAATATGTCGAGGAACCGCTTCAGGACCCCGCGGCCCTCGTCGAGTTCGCCGGAAGGACCGGACTGCCCGTCGCTCTCGACGAGACCATCGTCGAGCACGGCGAATGGGACCTCGAGAAATGGCGCGGCGCCGCGGCCGCGGTCTTGAAACCCACGCTGCTGGGCGGTTTCGAGATCGCGATGTATCTCGCGCGGAAAGCCACGAACCTGGGGATGACGCCCGTGGTAAGCTCGTCATTCGAGTCTTCGGTGGGATTGATTGCGCTGGGAAATCTCGCGGCATTCGTGAACGCCGGCGACGTCGCCGCCGGTCTCGACACGTGGAATTGGTTTTCGCGGGACGTCCTGGACGCCCCGTTACCGATCAAGGGAGGGCGGCTGCAACTCGAGCGCGCCAACGCCCTGGCCAGACGGGTCGACACGAGCGGCCTGCAGAGGCTCGGGCCATGAGGCGGGCGTGTTGCCCATTGCACGCTACGGCCTTGCGGTATCCGGACGCGCAGGCCGTTGTCGCCCCGTCAGGGGAGGCGCTGACATTCGCGGAATGCGACGCCCAGGCAGCGGCGGTTGCGTCGGCGCTTCGGTCGAAGGGTTTGAACGGCAGCGACCGAATCGCGCTTCTTGGTCCCTTCGCTGAGAATGCCGTGCCGGTCCTGTTTGGTGCATTTCGCGAAGGCATCGCCGTATACATCCCGAATGCGCGCTTGCCGGAAGGCGTCCTTCGAGAGAATATCGCCCGCATGGGATGCCGCTACGTGGCGGGCGGCGAGACCGCCGGCGAACTGCCGCCCCGGCTGGCCCCCGAGGAACTGGCCGCCCATGCATGCCAACAAGCCGCCGCCGAGGTGTGCCTGGACGCGCCAGCGACCATCATCGCCACATCGGGCAGCTCGGCCGAGCCCAAGATGGCCGTGCACTCGCTCGAGAATCACGTGGTGAACGCGGCAGCGTCAAACCAGAACATCGCCGTCGCACCGGGCGACCGGTGGCTGTTGTCGCTGCCTCTGTACCATGTCTCCGGCGTTGGCACAGTGTTTCGCTGCGTGCTGGGAGGCGCCGCGATAGCGGTGCCGGAACCGGGCGAGCCGTTAGAAGAATCCATCGCACGGCTGAAGGTAACGCACGTTTCGCTGGTGGCGGCTCAACTGCGGCGCCTCCTCGAGACCGGCCGCGGGCGGGCTGCGCTCGTCATGTTGAAAGCGGCCCTTCTTGGCGGCAGCGGAATACCCGGAGGACTCGTCGAGCGTGCGGTAGCGTGCGGCGTTCCGCTCCATACGACCTATGGACTCACGGAAACGGCCTCACAGGCGGCCACAACGCCGCCCGGCGCCGGCATGGCGGCGCTGAAGACGTCAGGCTTGCCGTTGAAGCCAAATACAGTTCGTATCGCGCAGGACGGTGAAATCCAGGTACGCGGCCGGACGTTATTCCTGGGGTATGTTAGAGAGGACGGCACGCTCAGCCGCCCTGTGACGCCCGACGGGTGGTTTCCGACGGGGGACCTTGGGCGCTTTGACGATGCCGGCAACCTGGTAGTGACCGGCCGCAAAGACAACATGTTCATCTCGGGCGGCGAAAACATCCAGCCCGAAGAGATAGAAGCGGTGTTGTGTGCCCTTGACGAAGTGGCGCGGGCGTTCGTGGTGCCTGTAGCCGATGCCGAATTCGGGTACCGCCCTCTGGCGTTCATCGAGCCCGCCAGCGGCTGCGATGTGGACCCGGAACTCCTCTCGAGATGTTTGGGAGCGACGCTGCCGCGGTACAAGCTGCCCGTGGCGTACCGCCTCTTGCCTGGCGAAGCATTGGAAGTGGGCATCAAACCCAGCCGCCGATTCTTGCAGGAACTGGCTCAGGACACCGTCCGAGCGACAAGCGATGCCCCCTCCCGCGGGTCCGATATTTGACTCGCGGCGGCGTTGTTTACTATACTCCGCCTTTGCCTTGAATGGTGCTGCGGCTTCTCGATTTTCAGGGGCGCGCACACCGCAACGGCGAGAGCGCCGGGGTAGCTCAGCTGGTCAGAGCGCTGGATTGTGGATCCAGAGGTCGACAGTTCGATCCTGTCCCCCGGTACCATGAAAATAAAGGACTTACGTGGGTTCGCGTAGGTCCTTTTTTGTTTGGGGGAAGTCCTCGGGAACTTTACGGTTCTGCAGTTTCAATGGCGGGGTGCAATGCGCCCAGGTCGGTCAGGTCTCTGGCGAAGCGCTGGGAAAAGATGATCGAGCCTTCGAAGTTCAAGTGATTGAGGTCGGCGAATAAATCGTCTCTGTCGAAATAGAGGCCGCGGTAGTTAAGGAGCATGGCGCCCGGCCAGTCGTCAACCAATTCCTGGGTGAACCGGTCGAATTCGTCGATGGGGACGATTTCGGAGGCAGCGTCGAAGTAGAGCTTGCTGACGGGAAACCGCACAAAGACAACGTTGATGTTCTCTTTCTGGCACAGGGTTTTGATGCGGTTGAAATAGCGGAGGGCTTTCTCGGAGCGCCATTCCCGTTGCTCGCCGTAGTGCGTAATCATGAGCTTCTTGATCTGCTCGGCATTGGGGGGGGTCTTGGCGAGGTTGCGGTCGAAGCGCGCGGCGCCCGCCCTTGTCTTTTCCCGGACGTTCGAGGGCAAGGCCGCGTAGATCTCCGGGGTGCAATCGGCGTACGGAAAGACGTAGTAGTGAACGAAATCTCTCAGGGCTTTGGTCGTGAAACCGGTTTGCCAGACGTAATCGGCGAAATTGACGTACCGGGAAGAGCTGACAATATTGAAATTCTCGCCCCATACGGGCGAAAAGGAGTGCATGTCGAGCGGGAGGATAATGGTCTTGAGTTTGCCGGGGTTCTTGCGCAGGTTATAGTCGAGTTTGTAGTACCGTTCGATGTAGCCTTCGCCGAGCTGGGAGAGGTTGGCGGCGTTGCCCAGCAACCTGGCTTGGACACTGAGCAGGGCGTGCGAGTCACCGAAGAGGGCGACGTCATAAGCGCCCTCGTGCGCCGTGAAACTCTCTTGCTCCTGCAAATAGGTGTCCCTTGGGGTAATAAAAGCATAGTAGGCCTGCCGGAGACCCGCGTGGATCGCCACGAGTACCGTCAGAAACGCGGCAGTCTTTATTATGGTGCGCATCTTGTTCATTAGAATTGGAAGTAAATGAATTCCTGTTCGGTAAACTTGCCAAAGGCTATGATTGCGAAGAACATGGCGTAATAAATACCCCACCGCAGCGGCAAGGGCTGGCGCAGCACCCATGCCTGGACGGCGAAACGGCGTTCTTGGAATAAGTGCACGGTCTCCATGACCAGGATCGCCAGCACGCCGGCTACTACTTCGACAGAGTTCAGGGGTTCGAAAATAGCAGGATCAAAAAGTCTGAAATCCTTGAACGTGTTCATGAAGAGCGTGCATGTGGCCGTGAGGTCACTTGCCCGGAACAGGTACCACGATATCCAGACGAGGTGGAACGTTATCAGGACTTTCAGCACGTGATGCAGCCGGGGGACCCGTGTCAGGCCCGCGAGTCTGTGGAGTCTTGTGCGCAACGGTTGGGTGATGATGCTGGTGACGCAGTAGACGCCGTGCAGTGTCCCCCAAATGACATAGGTCCAGCCGGCCCCGTGCCAGAGCCCGCTCAGGAAGAATGTCACGAGGAGATTGCGGTACCACTTGAGTTTGGACACGCGGCTTCCGCCCAAGGAGATGTACAGGTAGTCGCGGAGCCAGCTAGACAGCGAAATGTGCCACCGGTGCCAGAATTCGGAGATGGACGTGCTGAAGAAGGGCCGGTGGAAATTCTCCATGAGTTCGTAACCCATGACGCGGGCGGAGCCGATGGCGATATCCGAGTATCCTGAAAAGTCGCAAAAGACCTGGAACGTGAAAAAGTACGTCGCCACAATGATTGGCATTCCGTGGTATTTTCCGGGATTGTTGTAGACGTCGTTGACATACACCGACAACCGGTCGGCGATGACGAGTTTCTTGAAGAATCCCACCATCATGATGAGCAGGCCGCTTCGCATCCGTTCGTAATCAAAGTTGTGCTTGACGAAGAACTGGGGCAGGAGGCGGGTGGAACGCTCGATGGGGCCTGCCACCAACTGCGGGAAAAAGGTCACGTACAGGGCGAAATACCCGAAGTGCCGTTCCGGCTTTTGTTCGCCGCGGTAGACGTCGATGGTATAGCTCAGTGTCTGGAAGGTGTAGAAGGAGATGCCCACCGGCAACAGCACTTTGAGCGCCGGCAGGGGAATCCTGTAGAAGTCAAAGAGGAACTCGAAATTCGACGTGAAGAAGTTGAAATATTTGAAAGTGAAAAGCATGCCGAAATTGCCGATCAGGCTCATCAGCAGAAAGAGTGTTCGGCCGCGGGGGGTCTTGCTGCTGCCGATGCCGAGGGCGGCCGTGTAATCGAGCACCGTGGAAGCGAACAGGAGTATCAGGTAGTTGGCCTTCCAGCATCCGTAGAAGTAGTAGCTCGCAGCGAGCAGAAGTATCCACCTGAAGCGGAAGGGCAAGGCAAAATACCCCATCACGACAATGGGGAAGAATATAATGAAGTCGAGCGAATTAAAGAGCATCGGGGATCACGCCTGCACAAGTCCCTCATGACATGCCGCGAAACTATAGGCGAGCGGATACGTCCGTGTCAAAGAATTGGGGATAAGCCTGATCGCCGGATAAGAAAGCCCTCGCGGAAGGGACCGTATTGTCTCCATAAAGACAAGAATGACCTCACACGGAGACACAGGGAACACGAAGATGGAGTCCTCCGAAACCGAATGAGACAGGAAGCATCATTGTGGATTGGGCGGTGGCGCTTCATCGGGAGACGGGTCCCGGGCTGTTGGAAACAGTGTACGAAGCGGTGCTTGGACGCCCTTTGGAGGCCTGGGGTCTGCGCGCGGCACGGCTAATTCCCATCCCCATGGAGCTTCGCAGGCTCCATTTCCTCCGTGTCCTTTGCGTGAGTTTCCCCAATCGCCGTGTTAACCGGATTTGGGGGATAATGTTAAAAGGCTGAAAACCTCGACGGAACGGCTTCACCGCAAAGCCGCGCGGTCTTCCTCTTCTTCGATCAGCTTCAGCACCGATGCGCTGTCGCCCGCGTTCTTGAGAGCCTCCCGGAGTCCCGCGTTGCTCATGAGGTGGGCGATGCCTCCGAGCGTGCGCACGTGAGCCTGAAACTTGTTCTTGGGCAGCACGAGGAGAATGATGACGTGCGCGGGTTGTCCATCGAGACTCTCAAACGGGACGCCGCGGCGGGATACGCCAAGGGCCCCGATGATATCATCGACGCGGTCGGTGGCTCCGTGGGGCAGGGCGATGCCGTGCTCCATGCCGGTGCTCATGGATTTTTCACGTTCGGTCACGACCTCGAGGATGTGGTCCCGCAACGCGACAGGGATCTCGTGACTCTCGACGAGGAGATCAACCAGTTCGTCGATGGCTTCGTATTTGTTTTCTGCTTCGAGGCTTGTCTTTACGACTTCCGGATGAAGTATGTCGCCTAGCAACATGGGTCATGCATCTCCAACGGCTTTTCGTTTGGCCGCGGCCTTTTTCTGTTTGATTCGTTTCAACCGGAACACATCTTCCCGCTCTCGCTCCTCGAGGGTGTGGCCGATATGGCGCACATCCTCGCGCAGCTTGGGCAAGAGGTAGTCGTTCAGAGCATTGATGCGCCGGCTGACTTTCCGCACCTCGCGGCCTAACACCAGGATGTTCTGCTCGAAAGGCGCGCACTCGATGAGTTTTTCGAGCATGGACTCGGCCGTTTCCGCCGCGTCCAAGACCTGTGAGGACGTCGCCAGTATGCCGATGCCGCGTTCGCGAGGGCTGCGCACGATAGTCTCATGCTCGGTGGCGCTGAGCTGCAGGCCCCAGACCTTCTCGGACGTAACGGTCAGGGGGACCTGGCGGCGCCCGGCAACGGCGGCAGACCGGATTTCGGGCGTGCCGCTTGCGGCGCGGGCAACGGCCAGCGATACCGCGGCAGCGCGCCCCCGTCCATGCAATTCATTGCGCAGACGGCGCAATTCGCGCGCTCGTTCGAGCAACTCCTTGAGGAGCGCCTCGCGCTTCGCCTTCAGGAGCGTGACCCCGTCGGCCGCCAGCTTTATCTGTGCGCGCCGGGCCAGAAGGTTCATGCGTGTCGGGGCTGTCGGTTCCGCACTCATGGGTTACACGAAAGGCGAGGGAACGCCGTCCTCCATGATCTCCGAATAGTACCGGTCGATAAGATCCTTGTTGATGCGTGTCAACTCTTCCTTCGGCAGAATGCTCAGGAGTTGCCATCCCAAGTCGAGCGTCTCATCGATGGTCCGGCGCGTGTGGCCTTGCCCGGCCATATCCGTCTCGAACGCTTCGGCGAACCGCAAATATTTCCGGTCGAGCGCGGTGAGCGCATCCTCACCGACGATCGACATAAGTTTTCGAATATCCCGGCCGTGAGCATAACAAGCGTACAACTGGTTCGCAAGCTCGCGGTGGTCTTTGCGCGTGAGTCCTTCGCCGATACCGTTGTTCATGAGGCGGGAGAGGCTTGGCAGCACGTCTACGGGGGGGAACACGCCGCGGCGGTGCAACGCGCGGCTCATCACAATCTGCCCCTCGGTGATATACCCGGTCAGGTCGGGAATGGGGTGGGTGATGTCGTCGTCGGGCATGGACAGCATGGGAATCTGGGTAACCGAGCCCTTCTTGCCGCGTATGCGGCCGGCGCGCTCGTATATCGATGCGAGATCGGTGTACATATAGCCGGGGTAGCCGCGGCGGCCGGGGATTTCCTCGCGCGCGCTCGCGATTTGCCGGAGGGCCTCGCAGTAATTCGTCATGTCCGACAGCACGACGAGCACCTGGCAGTCGTGCTCGAAAGCCAGGTATTCGGCGAGCGTGAGTGCGCAGCGGGGGGTAAACAGACGCTCGATGGCCGGGTCGCTGGCCTTGTTAAGGAACGCTACGACGCGCGAACCTCGGCCGCCTTGTTCGAATGACCGCAGGAAGAACGCCGCTTCGCGTTCGGTGATGCCCATCGCGCCGAAAACCACTACGAACTCTTCGGCGCCGCTCCTCGTGGCGGCCTGGCGCACGATAAGGCTTGCCAACTCGTTCGCGGGAAGGCCGGCTCCGGAGAATATGGGCAGTTTCTGTCCTCGCACCAGGGTATTGAATCCATCTATGGCGGAGATGCCGGTCTCGATGAAGTCGCGGGGTTTGTCGCGGGATACGGGATTGATGGCGGCGCCCGAAATGTCCAGTTCGACATCGGCGATTATGGGGGACAGGCCGTCAATGGGGTCGCCGACACCGTTGAACCTGCGGCCGACGACATCTTTGGACGCGGCGATACGGGCGGCGTCCTGCCGCAGAGAGACCGCCGTGCGCTTCACATCTACGCCTTGCGTGCCTTGGAGCACCTGCACGACAGCGCGGTCTCTGCTGACCTCGAGCACCTGGCCTTGGCGGTGTTCGCCGTTTTCGAGCACGAGGTCGAGGATTGCGCCTGTCGGGAACCGTTCGCCGTTGCCCAAGAACACGAGAGGGCCCGTAACATAGGTGAGGTCCCAATACTCGCGATGAACCAGCGCCCCGGGCAAAGGGGCCGCTCCCGCGTTCTGTATGTCCATACGCGTTATCCTTTCGGGTTCAATCCCGCGAGGGCGTCCTTCATGGCCTTGATGACCTCGCGTTTGCGTTCGCTGAACTCCGCATTGGGCACGTCGCGCAGACGGGCGAGGTCCTCGCGAACGGGCAAATCAAGAATCCGGGACAGAGTGACGCCGCGTTCCAGCTGTTCGCGGCACGCGTGGTTGAACGCGAGCAGCGCCTCGAGGAGACCGGCGTTCTTCTCGAGAGTGCAATAGGCGTCGTTGTCCGAGAAGGCGTTTTGCTGAAGGAAGACTTCGCGGAGCATCTTGGCGGTTTCCAGGACGAGGCGCTCGCTGTCCTGGAGAGCGTCCGGGCCGACCAGCTGTACGACCTCCTGCAGTTCGGCGTCGCGTTGCATGAGCTGCATGGCGGCCTGGCGCTGTTCGTTCCATCCGGCCGGGGCGTTCTTCTCGAACCAGGGGTTGAGTTCGGGAAAATAGAGCGAATAGCTGCGGTTCCAGTTGATCGCCGGATAGTGGCGCCGGTAGGCCAGCGTCGAGTCCAGCGCCCAGAGTCCGCCCGTAACCCGCAACGACGTTTGCGTGACCGGCTCGGAGAAGTCGCCACCTGGAGGGGATACCGCGCCGACGAGCGTCAGGGAACCGGCCCGTTCCATGTCGCCGCCGCCGGCGCACACGACCCGCCCGCTTCGCTCGTAGAATTCAGCGACGCGCGCTGACAGGTAGGTGGGATAGCCCTCCTCTCCGGGCATTTCCTCGAGCCGGGACGAGATTTCGCGCAGGGCCTCGGCCCAGCGCGAGGTGCTGTCGGCCATGACCGCGACATCGTACCCCTGGTCCCGGTAGTACTCGGCGATTGTAATGCCGGTGTAGACCGAGGCGTCGCGGGCTGCCACGGGCATGTTCGAGGTATTGACGACGAGCACGGTGCGGCTCATGAGCGAATCGCCGGTGCGCGGGTCCCTGAGTTCTGGAAACTCGGACAACACGTCGGCCATTTCGTTTCCGCGCTCGCCGCATCCGACGTAAACCATAACATCGGCGTTGCAGAATTTGGCCAGGGTTTGTTCGACCACGGTCTTTCCCGTGCCGAAGCCGCCGGGCACAATCGCGGCTCCGCCCAAGGCAATCGGGAACAGACAGTCGAGAACCCGCTGTCCCGTAAGGAAGGGCCGGTCCGAAGGGAGCTTGCGCGACACCGGGCGCGCCTGTTTGACCGGCCACCGGTGCATCATGGTGAGCGCGGCGCCGTCATCGAGTTGCACCAGGGTATCGGTGACCGTGTAGTCGCCTTCGGGAACCACTGAGCTGACGGTTCCCCGGGTGCGCGGCGGCGCCAGGATGCGGTGCTCGATGCTTTTGGATTCCTGTGTTGTCCCGAGGACCATCCCGCCCAGCAGCACGTCCCCGGCCGCCACCCGCGGCGTGACATGCCATTTCTTGGTGCGGGCCAGGGCCTGGGCGGTCAATCCGCGCCCGATGAAATCGCCCGATACCTGACGCAGGGACTCGAGGGGGCGCTGAATGCCGTCGAACGTTCCGCCGAGGAGGCCGGGGCCCAGCTCGACCGATAATGCATCGCCCAAGGCTTCCATGGGTTCGCCGAGGTAGATGCCGGCGGTGTCCTCGAAAACCTGCGCATAGGCCGTCTCGCCGTCGATACGAATGACCTCGCCCATGAGCCCCGCCCTGCCGACACGCACGATTTCGCCCATGGTCACGCCGAGCATCCCGCTTGCGGCCGCCATGGGACCGGATATGAGCGTCAGGGTTCCGACTATTTCGCGTTGCGTCGCGGCCATGAAGAACTACTCCAACCGAATCTCATACCCCACGGCCGGCCGTATGACGGACGCGAGGTATTCATCCACTTCCGAATCCTCCTGGTCGAAGGCGGGACAATACACCACGAGCGGACGGCCCCGGTGCGCCATCAGCCGCTCCTGGAAGCGCAGGGAAAACAAGTGACGGAACTTCTCCTGCACTATCACGAACTGCGGCCCGCTTTGAAGACAACTTTCCAGCGCTTCCTCGGCTTCGTCGGCGGTGTGGACCTCCTCGACGTGCATGCCCGTCAACGCCAGCATGATGGCGACATGTCCCCCGGCTATGCCGACGACCTCACGCATACAACATTTCCTCGCGGATCCGGCCCCGCGGGAGGCGGCCCTCGCCGCGCGCTATCAGGCGGAGGTTGATGACTTCGTTGTACTTCAGCCAGGCGTAATACATCAGCGGGGCAAGGGTCATGACGTGTGTTCGCGCCATGCGCCGCAGTTCCTTTGCGAGAAGCTGCTCGAACATTCGCTCGATGGGGGCGAAACGGCCGGTTTGCACGAACATGTACAGGCCCTCGACGAGTTCGCGATAGGCCGTCGATTCGAGAAAGACCATGGCGTCCTCGATGTTCTCGGCCGCCATCATCTTCGCGATGAGACGCTTGGGCATAGTGCCTTCAGGCAGCAGCCAGTCCTGGTGTGCGTCCCGGTGTGCCTTGTCGTGGAGCAGAATGCGCAGATTGACGCCGTCGATGCTCATGCTGAGCACTTTGCGCACAAGCCGGGCGCTGGGCTGGGGGTCCGTGGCAAGGCGCTGCGCGTGTTCGACTAGATAGGACCGGTCGAGGGCGTCTTCGAGCACACGCAGCGTTGCCAGGGTTTGACCGGCGCCGTGGACTTTCCACAGACAAGCACAGAGATCGCGGTTCCATGCTATCAACCCCTGGATGAGGGCTTCGAGGCTATCGCGTTGGGTCAGGTGTTTGATGAGAGGCAGGCCCAGTGTTGGTCCGGGCGCCGGAAAACCCGCCGCCTTGATGCCTTGATTCTCTGCAAACCGCTGGCGCAGGAGCTGTTTTACAGTCATGAGGTCCCAGCGTGCCAGAAACAAGGCCGTATATGGCCGGTATTGTTCCCCTGAGAGTGTCAGCAATTGTCGGAAGCACAACAGCAGGTGCCGCAAGACCGCTTCTTCGATTGCATCGGCGGCGGTGTGCGTGGCGAGAGCGCGAGCCATTTCTTCTTTATAGTCGGAGGTCAAAAGTACTTCGGTGAGCGCGTCGATGTCTTTCTGATCCAACAGGTCCTCCAAATCATCGCGTGACAACAAAAGGCTTTTCATGCCGCGGACGCGCGTCACGACGTATACGATGTGCTCGCGCACATGTTCACGGTACGGACTCATGGCGCGTCTCCGAAGAGCCGGCGTAAGGCCGCTTTCCGGGCAGACGCACGGCATTTCTCGAACCGTCTCGAGAGGGTGTTTGTCAGGCGCACTGTTCGCTTGGCGTCGGTGACGGCGACGCCGTCCCAAAGGCGGTCCTCGGCCTCGACTGGGATATGGCCTTTCCCATGCGCATCGAGCCACTCCCGGCACGCGGCGGCGTGTTCCGGCGGGGCCAGAACGACTGGGTCCGGGGGGGCTTCCTCGATGGTTTCCGCCAGGAGCAGGCACAAGATCCCTCGAAACTCGGGGCTTTGAGCGACACGCCGCAATTCCTCGTGCACGGCATCCAGGATCCGGTCGGCCACGCGCTCGCGCATGGTCATGTTGGCCCTTTCAGCTTCGGCTTGGGCCCGCTGCCGGGCATCCTCGCGCTGCGCCTGGGCGCGCTGGCGCTCTTGCTCGACGGTTCTCGAGCGGTTTTCCGCGGCTGTTTGACGCGCTTCCGCCACGATCCTCGCGGCCTCTTGATGGGCATTCTCGAGGATTTTCTCGCAGCGTGCCTGCGCCTCGCGCTTCATGGCGTCAAAGAAGCTCGGGACCGGCTCGATATATTTGCCCGTGCTACTCACTACCCGATCAATTGCCACAGGAGGATGGCGATCGCGAAACCGAATACCACCAGCGTCTCGGGGATGGCGATCAACACAAGTATGGGCACGAACAGGTCGGGTTTTTCGACCAAGGCGCCCGTGCCGCCCGACCCTACTGCCGCCTGGACGCGCGCCGTGGCCAGCGCCGCGAGGCCGACCGCTAACGCCGCGCCCAGCGCAAGGCCCACTGTGCGAATAGCCGCCGGCATAGTGATTTCCACCTCCGCCCCTTGTTCGGTCTCTTCGGCGGCAAGGGCCAGGGGCGCCGACACAGCAAGGATGATCGTGATTACTCCCGCGGCCTCGATAGCCTTCCATAGCCGTCCTGTTACCATAGTGTCTCCTTCCTAAACGGTTCGTAACTCCTGCCCTCGGGCGCGTAAAACTTGGGCAGGAACTCCACGTAGTTCAGGCGCAACGAATGCAGCGTTGGACTGAACAGGCTGAACGCGATATTGAACAGGTGAATGAGAAGGAATAGCGGAATCGCCACCCACAAGGCTTCGGCGTCGCGCGACACGCTGTTGGCGGCGTTGGCGATGGCTACGGACGCGATGCCGAGTGCCATGAGACGGCTGTACGAGATTACGTTGCTGGCGAGCGACACGATCTCGAGCATATGGACGGGTGCCAGCGCGCCCGCCACTCTGAAGAAGAGAAACACGGCCAGGCCCAGCAGTATGCCCGCGACCCCGAGAGTGGCTCCTGCGCTGATGGGGAACTTGCCCGACATGCCGGCTACGGCCACGCCCACGGCAAATAGTCCCAGAAGCATGCCAAGCTTCTCGAAGGCCTGTTTTCGGTCGCCGACGTACCAATGGCTGTAAATGGCCAGGACGAGGCTGAGAACCACGTGGACCACTCCAAAGGTCACCGCCACTACGAGCAACCGAAGCGTATCGTGATGGCGCGGGAACCATACCGGCTGCAACCAGGTGAACAACCGCACGCCGAAGTCGCCGCAATACTCGCCGAAAAGCACCCCAAAGACCATCGTTGAAATGGCCGCGTACATGTAGACCGTGGTGATCTTGCGGATGACCTCATTGCGGCCGAACAATCGCCGCAGGACCAGCGCGAGCAGCAGAATCAGCGCGCCATACACGACATCGCCCACGATGTATCCATAGAAGAGCACGAAAAACACGCCCACCAGCGCGCTCGGGTCCAGTGTTCCATACGACGGCGGCTTCATAAGGCTCATTAGAACTTCGAAGGGTTGGAGAAGGGGATGATTTCTTAGCAGAACCGGGATGTGTTTGCGTTCGACGCGTTCGACTGGAAGCCGGCCGGTGAAGACCTCGCCAGGAAAACGCTTCATCAAGGCATTTTCGAGGCTGGCGGCCTCGTCGGCCGGCACCCAGCCATGGATCACGGCGACGAATTCGCTCTGGGCAAAATCGCTGACGACACGCAATTGCTGCATCTTGTTCGTCACGAGCAGGCGAAGCGCAATCAATTCCGGTCCGATTTCCAGCGAAAACGCATTTACCGTCTTTTGGATTTCCTTCAACTGCGCCGTCTGTTCCGCGATGGAGGCATCGGTTCTCTTGAGCGCCTCTTGAAGCGTCTTGCCTCGGAAGTGTTTGTCCGGCATTTCGATTGTTTCGATGCCTTCATCACGGAGAATGCGTTCCACGATTTCGTTCCGCTCTTCAGGATACGTGACCAGCCCGAGAACCACGCTCCGGTCCACCGGCTTGTCCATGAACTGGCTTTGGAGGCCCAGCTCCCGCAGGAAACGGCGGCGGAGCCGCCGCCGCATGAGGCTGGTATCGCCTTTGAGTATGAAGGCGCGGCCGTTTCTGCCAAGGGTCACTTCGTTGCCGCCGAGCATGGTAGCGATTAGCTGCAGTGAATCACGGAGGTTCTTATAGACGGCGGCATCGTCCTCGATGTTGGCGCGGCGCCGGGTCAGTAACCGCAATTCCCGGCTCCATGTGCGCGCGAGCTGGGCCCACGTGGCCAGATCCGCCTGGCTCAAGTGCCGTGTTGCGTTTTCGACCTCCGCGTCGCTGATGCGGCGGGCCAGAAGCGGTAAGACCTCTTTGAGTAGCCGGTGGAGTTCTTCGAGGCGCGCCAATTCGGCCTTCTGAGCGTCGTCCAAGTGAACGCGGTGCAAGAACCCCGGCGCATTCTCGGCGGCCAGCGGCACCTCTTCGAGATGAACCAGGCCCTTTTCCTGCAGGAAGGCCACCATTTCCGCCAAGCGGTACCGCATGAACACGAACTCAAGGCGCGCCATCTTGGCTATCATGGCGTGTCTTTCCCCGCGGCTGGAATAACGAGAAGGAGGACGTCGTCAACGACTTGCTGTACGCACGCCTGCGCTTTCATCTGGGCCTGATGCAACCGGGCTTCAGCCTCGTCATGAATGCGGCTGCACTCTTCGGCGCTCTCTCGTTTGCTGGCGCGGTGCGCCTCTTCTATCTCGCGGACAATCGCCGCGTCATTTTCTTCGATGATGATTCGCGCCTGAGCTCTGGCCGCATCGGCGATACGCCGGGCTTCCTCGCGAGTACGGTCGATCTCGGCGAGAAGCGCGCGCTCCTCGCGCGCCACCAACTCGAGTGACGGGGCGTCGGTCTTGAGCGATGCACTCACAATGCTTCCTTTGCGGCGCCACATACTTTGACTACCGGCTGCTCAGAAGAACGCGGGCAGACATTCCGCGGCCCCCGCGGTCCCGCCCGAAGGGCCGCAGGCCTTTGCAGACTTTGCTCTCAGCCAATCGGCGCGCCTCTGCATAGGCTAACAACCGAAAACCGCGCAACATTGCCGGCACGTGTCGTTTGGAATGCATCTTGCCATCACGTTCACTGGTCTTCCAACACGGGCGTTATGGCCGTTTCCAATGTTGGTATCGTCACGGGCTCTCCTTCGAGGAGCTGCTGTTGGGACGTCAGGTAAGCCGTGTCTTCCAGCATTGGCAGCTCGGCGCCTAAGATGCGGTTCAAGACCATCCGCAGGGTATTGACGAGACTCAATGCCGTTTCGGTTGCGGCCGGCTCGCCGGTCTTTGTCTCGGGATAGCGCACGCCGAGCAGAACTCCAAACCGATCGGCCAACACGGCTGGGTCCCTGGCGTCTTCCGCGCGAAGCAGGCCGGGCCCGTGGGAAGAAACGATAAGAATGACCGATGGGCGCTTTGCGCGGCCGGTTATCTGGGCGACGGCGCTTGTTAACATCTTGCTGGTATAGTGCACTTGGTCGAGGTAGAGCTCTTCGATGGGCTTGCCGGCTCGCGAATCGGCCACCCCGCCTTTGCGCTCGAAGATGAACGGGACATTCGGAACGGTCAAATGGGCGAAGACGAGCCTCGGCGATGCGTGGTCTTGGGCGGCAATCTCGCCGATATTATCGAATGCATACTGGATGCGCGCCCGCCGAAAACTAAGAGGCCAACTCCGTGGATCCACATCTTTGGCGAAGCAAGTCATTTCGATCGCACGTCTGCTTGCCGCGTTTTGAAGCAAGACCACCTCGAATTCCGACAAGGTGTGAGGAGGCGACAGGCATCGATCAACCTGGGGACCCGGCTCGAGAACCTGCACCCCGGGGGAATACGCCACGATTTCGTATCCATGCTCGCGCAGTATTTGAAAGAAACGGTTCCGCTTGCAAAGACTGATGAGTGGCGTCACGTTCTGTTCATCGGCCGCGCCCGGCGGCAAGAGCCGGTCAAGGTAGTCCATATTGAGAAACGATGCCGCCGACTGCAAATCCCACGCGTAATTTGAAAACGCGTTGCTTGAGAAGGTCATTCCCAACTGCTGCAGCGATTCCAAGGCCGGAAGGTCGTTGTAGCTGTATAGTTTGAGCAAGACATCGCACCGGGCGTATCCGTCGAGGACGAACAGGTAGATGTCCGGAAGGTCTTTCGCGGCTGACGCATGCTGAACCGGGACTTCAAGGGGCGGTGGCGAGGCGACTTCTTTTCGTTCCGCATTAAACAGGATCAGCGCGAGATACAGGACGATAAGAATCACGCCGAACCAGTTGCCGGTGCGGGTCCACGGCTTGAAGTCCCGTTTCCACCGGACAAGATATGCGATTATCGCCCCAACCAATAAGAGGTACACGAGGATGAATGTCGATGCGACCGTTCCAAAAACCCGGTCGAGGAACAGCACCACCGCGAGGGCGGAGGCCAGGGCGATTACAAGGAACATACCGGCATTCATTAACGCCCGCCGCCGGTTCTCGCGATAGAGTGCGAAAATCAACACGGCGAGTATAAGCGCGACGACCGGCACGGCCCCGTAGACGATCAAGGGGCCCAGCGCCTGCAGATAAGGAAGGGCGGTACTGATGCTGGTTTCCAAGAGGCCCCAGCCCCAAATCAAAGCAAGCAAGAGCGCCGAAGTTACGATTCCTGCTTTGTGTTTATCACGAAGGCACAAGCGAAGGACCAGCAGGACAATTTCAGCGACGACGACCGCGGCCACCAACGGCCGAATCAGGATGGTCCACGGGACGTTGTCCACGTTATACGCGTACAAACCCAGAATAGGGCACATGGCGAGCAACAGGGGATGAAACACAGGGGTATCTTCCAGTGCCGCTGTGGGTTTTCGTTCCATCATGACACTCCCTTGCTCCATTTTGCCAGCCTACACCCTAATAATCCTTTGTGCGTAAGGCATTGTCAAGCTTGATTCTAAACAATAATCGTCCAAAGGCATCTTGACAAAATGGAAATTCCTTGGGACACTGCAGGAATGGTGTGGGAATACTTTATATAGCGTAGTTGTTTCCGAATCTGCACCACATATAGGCAACCCGATGCAAGAAAGAGCCCGAGTATTCGCGGGGGGGGTGCGTCGTGACGCCGACGTGAGGATGCACGGGGAACGCAGGGGATTTCCGCAGTCGAAGCAATGCTGGATACGTAGGGGGGCGAGATGTCTCCACAAATTGTCGCGGAAAACCGTGATATTTGGTGCCGCTCTGGGCCGAGAATCCTGCGCGCATGGTTTCGAAGAGATGCATTCTGCATGCGAAGCGGCACTGTGGACAATGCCCGGGACCGGTCCTATAATGCGGATTGGCCTGCGGGGGCGCGCCAAACCGAGTTTCTTGGGGGGGCTGATGTCATAAGTTTTTTATTGGCAATGGTTTAGGCCTGTGGGCGTGGCGGCCGGGAAAGGCGTGAGTCTTATGGAAGTCGTAGAACCCAAGGTTTTCTTGGTCGGGGAAACCTGTTTAGTTGAAGAGGGACTGCAAGCATACCTGGAGCATGTTGGTGCGCCATCCTGGTTAACCGAGGCGCCCAGTGACGCGGAGAAGCTTTGCGAAGTCTACGGCCGTTTGTGCTATCGGTCATTCGAGCCAGGCCTGAATCCGAACGTCACGAGGGTTCGGAAGGGCAACGACAAATACCTCGGGCATATTCTCGAGGTGGGCCATGGCAGCGTGCTCGAGCACGCGGTGGTGAATTTTATTTTCGCGGACGTGAGCCGGGTATTCACGCATGAGCTGGTGCGCCATCGCGCTGGCACGGCCATTTCGCAGGAATCGCTGCGCTATGTCCGGCTTGGCGCCTTGTCGGCCTATGTTCCGACACATATTCGCGAACACGAACAGGGCATGGAGATTTTCTGCAAGACCCTCGAACAACTCGAGCAGGTGCAGCGAGAGCTGGCAGAAACCTTTGCGATTGATGAAGAGACGGCGTTTACGATAAAGAAGCAGTTGACCTCGGCCTTCCGGCGCGTTGCGCCGCTGGGTCTTGCGACGACGGTGGGTTGGTCGTGCAATTTCCGAAGCCTGCGGCACGTCATTGAGGTGCGCACGGCCCCGGACGCGGAAGAAGAGCTTCGTCTGGTTTTCGGCAAAGTGTATGAAACGGTGAAGAGCCGTTATCCGAATCTGTTCAGCGATTATACAGTGGAAATGGTGGAGGGCCTTCCCTGGATCAAGACGGTCCATCGGAAGGTATAGCTCAGGAGGGGAATCAGGTCACATGTTATTCGATGTCAAAGAAAGGTTCGAACTGGATCCGGCGTTTGTGGGGCAGTTTGCGGGACGCCAGCCCGATTGGGGCCCCCTGGGATACGTGACCTATAAGCGGACGTACGCCCGCCCCGTGCCGCACGAGCCGGACCGCACCGAGGAGTATTGGGAGACGTGCAGGCGGGTCGTGGAAGGCTGTTACACCATCCAGCTCACCCATTGCCGCAACTTGAAGCTGCCCTGGGACAAACAAAAGGCCCAGCGCTCTGCTCAGGAAATGTTTCGTCTCATGTGGGACTTCAAGTTTGTGCCTCCTGGACGGGGGCTTTGGATGATGGGGACCGACTATATTTACCAACGCGGTTCGGCGGCGCTGAATAACTGTGCGTTCGTCTCGACGGAAGAGATTGATTTTGAGTTCTCGGAACCGTTTTGTTTCCTAATGGACATGTCGATGCTGGGCACGGGCGTTGCCTTCGACACTAAGGGCGCCGGCAAACTGATCATCCAGGAACCGGTCATTGACAAAGACAGCACCCACGTGGTCGAGGATTCTAAGGAGGGCTGGGTGGAGTTGGTCCGCGTGGTTCTGAATTCCTACGCGGGGAAGTGCTCCCGGCCCGGCCGCATCGACTACTCCAAGATTCGTCCGCAAGGGTCGCCGATTCGCACGTTTGGAGGCATAGCGCCGGGGCCGGGACCGCTTATCCAGGGCATAACGAACGTCGACCGAGTCCTCACGGCGCGCATTGGGCAGCGGATCACCTCGTCTGATATCACTGATCTCATGAACGTGATTGGCAAGTGCGTGGTTTCAGGAGGGGTGCGCCGGACAGCCGAGTTGGCCTTGGGAGATCCGTGTGACGACGAATATCTGAAACTGAAAGACCCGGAATTGTTCGCGGACCAGCTCAAGGAATGGCGTTGGGCTTCAAACAACAGCGTGGCTGCCGTGCTGGGGATGGACTACAACGGCGTCGGGACGCAGACCGCCAAGAACGGGGAACCCGGCTATTTCTGGCTTGAGAACGCGCGCGCGTATGGCCGGCTCAAGGATGGCGAGAACTGGATCGACGCCAAAGTCGCCGGCACCAATCCGTGCGCCGAGCAGAGTCTGGAATCGTACGAAATCTGCAACCTGGTGGAGACGTTTCCCTCGCGGCATGAGACGCTCGAGGAATTCAAGCGCACGTTGAAATTCGCCTATCTCTATGCCAAGACGGTGACGCTGGTGCCCACGCACAACGAACGCACCAACGCGATTATGTTGCGCAACCGGCGCATCGGGCTTTCCCAGTCCGGGATAGTCGAATCGTTCGAAAGGCACGGGCGGCGCACCCATTTCAACTGGTGCGACGAGGGATACAAGTACGTGTGCAATCTCGACCGCATTTATGCGCAATGGCTGTGCGTGCCCGAGAGTGTCAAGAAGACGAGCATCAAACCGAGCGGCACCGTTTCGCTGCTCCCGGGGGTCACGCCCGGCATTCACTACGCCCATGCCAAGTACTACCTGCGCGCCATGCGTATCGACAAGACCAGCAGGCTGGTCGAACCCCTGCGCAAGTCCGGCTACCATATCGAGGAATCGGTTTACGGCGATAACACATGGGTGGTGTATTTCCCCGTTAAGACGGAGAATTTCGAGCGTTCGAAGAACGATGTTTCCGTCTGGGAGCAGGTCGAAAACGTCGCGCAGATGCAGTATTACTGGGCGGACAACCAGGTGAGCGCCACGATTACGTTCAAAACGGAGGAGGCGCGCGACATTCCCCGGATCCTCGAGTTGTACGAAACGCGGCTGAAGTCAATCAGTTTTCTGCCGATGGTGGACCATCAATATGCGCAGGCGCCATACCAGGAAATCTCGAAGGAGATGTACGAGCATGCGATGTCGCGATTGGCGCCGCTCGACTTCTCTCAGATGTACACCGATGAGGCCCAGGACCTCTATTGCGACGGCGACAAGTGCGAACTCATCGTTCCCGAGAAGGTGCCGCAGACCGCCGAACTCGAGTTTGAAGACAGCGAAGCCTCCGCGGGCTCGGAAAGCCAGGAAGCCGCCGTTCCGAAATAGCAGTAATCCCGGCGCGGTGTGTGTTGGCAGCGCCCCGTGTGCGCCACGGCGTCCGCCCGGCGCCCAACCCGCGCTTTGAAGTCCGCGGTGCGGGGAGTCGGCTTGGCGTGGCCGCGTACCGTTGCTCCGCCCCCCGGTTCGAGACGCCCGGCTACTGCCAGCCTTCCGCATAGCCGGTTTCGTACATGGCGGCGATGTTCTCGGGAGGCGAGACGGCCTGGATATTGTGGCATGGGCAGAGAATATAGCCGCCGCCGGCACCCAGCGTGCGGTAGTTCTCGCGGACCTCATTGCGCACTTGGTCTATGGTGCCGAATGGGAGAATCCGCTGATTGTCGACGCCGCCGTGGAAGACGAGTTCAGCGCCGAAATCCCGTTTGAGCCCTTCGCGTTCCATCCCCGGGCAGACCCACTGGACCGGGTTGAGCACGTGGGCGCCGATCGCGATGAAATCAGGAATGACGCCGCGCACCGCGCCGTCGCTGTGGGTGAATACGAAAGAGCCATGCTGCCTGGTGAGAGCCATCACGCGTTTCATGCGGGGAAACAGGAATTCCTGGATCAGCTCGCGCGCCATGAGCAGGCCGGTTTGTCCGCCGAGGTCTTCGGCGACGTAGGTAATCATGACTTTCCCCGGGATGGTCTCGAAGATGCGCAGGGTGTCCTGGTAGGCGAGTTCGAACAATTTGTCGAGGCAGTAATGCACGATATCGGGGTGCATAAGCAGGTCCATGAACGCCTGTTCCTCGCCGCGGAGCTGTTTGTAGAGCAGAAAGGGTTCCGAGCCGCCGCCGCGGATAGGGCGGTGGCCGTTTGCCCGCACAAGCTCGGACAGGTGCGAGTAGTCCCACCAATCCGGGTTTGGCCACGAGTAATGGGCCTCGATTTCGTCGACGGATGAGTATCGGGCGAGCGGGGCGTTGACGACTTCGTCGTACGCACCTGTCCCGTAGTCCGCACGGCGCCGGACAAGACCCCAGATATCCTGGTCCCCGGGCGGGGTGGGTCCGACATAGCGGCCCGACACCGTGAGCGGCGTGTCGATGTGCAGCCGCTCGAGAACCGTTTCAAATCCGCAGCCCAAATGCGCGCAGAGTCTGTCGCGCGCTTCGGGGGTGATCCAGATGTCCATGGGCACGCGGTCGGGCTTTTGGCGGGTGAGCACGGCCAGCCAACGCTCGCGAGGCGTCATGCTTTCTTTCGGCACGGGTAGTTCCTCACTTCAAGGCAAGCGCCCGCAGGGGAGATTACGGTTTAAGGAAAACGTGCTCGGGACTCTTGATTTCGACGCCGTCTTCTGTTTTCTCGTTCTTGAACTGCTCGAAGTGCGCGCGCGAATGGCTCTTCACGGCTTCCGGAACGATATCGAGAGCGCCCCACTGCCACAAGTCGGTAATCACGTATGACCCAAGACAGTTCATGAGCGAGACTTCGATGGTGTACACACCTTTGCCGTCGCCAATGTAGATGTTGCCGATCACCGCCGCAGATGGCTGCTGCATGCGGACGGGGTCGAATACTCGTGCCGACACGCCGCCAAATGCGAGCATCCGGGCGTTATTCCAGTCCAGCCCCGCGCGCTCCAGATCTTCGCGCACGCGGCTGAGCTGGGCAATGCGGTTCTCGAGCGCACCGGGGGCGGATTGCGGGAGGGCCACCGCCTCCGGCAGGAACGCCCGCGCACGTTCGGCGGCCACCAACTGGGCGCCCAACGCCCCCTCGGGACAGAGTTCCGCCGCGGCCTGCATCTGGTTCCCCGCGAGGCGCGACGCGAAATTCGCGGCGGTTTCGGCAATGGGCGCATGGCTGTTGCCGCTGAACAGGGTCAGCAGCGCGGAAGCGCTGGCGGCAAGCGCCGCGCTCACAAGCAGCAACGCGAATACCCACGGCAGCCTGACGGCAGGACGTTTCCGCCGTTTTCGTTGGAGGTCTCTCAGTAACGCGGCTTCAAAATCGAGTCGTTTTGCCAAAACACTACACCCTTTGGACGTCTTGTCTGCGTAATCCCCCTTCGGATGCCGTCAGGGTTTGTCACGGTCACTGTCCGAAGTACCGAATCGAGTATAGGGTAGCGTTATTGAGCGTAATTCTCAACCGGCAGTTGGTCATCGGCACGTCGGCGGCCTCGAAGTTCTCCCACGACAGCACGATGCTTTCCTCGAACACGTTTTCGTAGGTCGTGGGATAGAAGCCGGATGCGGCGCTGCCGTCCTCGTTAAGAAGTTCGACTTCGATCGAACCGTTGCGCGCGTCGGCGTCCATGACAAGATCACCCTCCGTCAACTCGATGACGGGCGTGACGAGCGAGCCCTCTTCTTTCGCGGTAACGCCGCTCAATCTCATGTGAAGGTACTTATAGAGGACCATGCCGCCGCCTTCGTGTGCGGGAAAACACAGGTTCCGGTTGTGATCCTCGAATGGTTCTGCCATGGTCCAGAAGCCGAGATTGGTCTGGCGGAACGGCCTCCGCCATTGCCGTCCGTCGTTGCTCACGATCAGCTCGGTTTCGGTCAGGGCGCTGTGTTTATCGGGTTTTGCGGGGTCGGCATAGTATTTCATCAACAGTGCCGCGTAGCGGCCGCAATAATGGAACGGCCGCATGTAATAGAACTCGGCGCGGGCCGTGTCGTTTTCATCCGGCGCGAGAATGACTTCCTGGTCAGTCCAGTGGAGCAGGTCTTTCGAGGTTCGCAACGCCTGCACCCGGCGGCGTCCGGGCAAGTTGTCCGCGAAGGGCTTGTCGGGCCAGTCCTGCAGCAGGGTCTGATACATCAGGAATTCGTCTCCGGCTTTGATGATGGTGAATGCGTCGTTGTACTCCGTGAACAGCGTGCCCGGCGGCTCCTTGGTCCAGTTGATGCCGTCGGGTGATACGGCGTGCATGGCGCCCGCGTTGCCTTCGGCGGGCTGATCCCAGTACACCATGTGATACGCCCCCTCGTGAGGAAGAATCTGAAACACGTTGAATCCGCCCCACGTCGGGGGATAGGGTGAGCGGCGCATGACGATGTTGTTGGGGCCGCCCCAAGGCGGGGCATCTTCATGCACGCTGGGAATGGTCCACTGCCCGCCGGCGACCATGCCGAGGCAGAGGGTGCGCTGGTCCGCGTACTCGGGCTGTTCTTTTTCGACGCGCTGGTACCAGATGTATACCGCATTGTTCACGGTGTGCGAGGCGGCCGGGGCGTACCAGAGAGAGGGACGGTCCGGGTCCGCGGCGATAAGCTCCACTTTGGACTCGGGCATCCTGAGCGATATCTCAAGGCCCTGTGCCTGGTCGATGTCAGTAGGTTCGAAAAAGACGATCGGTGGTGTGACACCCGTCAAAAGCACGGCGTGTGCCGCAATGAACAAAGCAACCATCGATTACCTCCAGGGATTGCCCGCGCCGGACCGCGAATACTGCAAAGCTCCGCGGCTCAAGCACACCAGCGGCATGTCCACAGACACATCGTAGGATATGACGCCGCGCATTACAATGCCTGGGGTTTCGCGCCTCATACATCGAGTTTTGCGCCGCGCCCGGTAACGGTTGTACGGATGTTTCCGTAATCCAGCTCGCGCGGGTCGCAGCCGGCTTCGGCGGCCATTGCGGCTGCGACCCCAGCCGCCTGGCCCATCATCGCGCAGGTGGTCATCACACGCGCCGACGACAGCGCGAGCTGGTCGGCTGAGAAGCACCGGCCGGCGGCCAGGATGTTCTTGGCGCCGCGGGTCAGCAGCGAGCGGAAGGGAATCTGATACGGCGGCACCCGGCGCTGGTCTTCAGGGATGATATACGTGCGCTTCTCATCGTCGGGCTTGTGACCGTCGAGGTAGAACACCCCGCGCGCAATGGCGTCGTCGAAGGTTCGCCCGGCGCGGAGGTCTTCGAGCTTGAGCACATAGTCGCCAACAATCCGGCAGCCTTCGCGGATGCCGATGCGCGGGGAGCAGTGATCCAGCAACCAGGGCTTCTTCTCGATGCGCTGGAAGTAGTCCAGGACCTCCATCATGCGGCGGCGCGCGCGAATCTCGGCCGCCGTAAGCGATTCGGTGTCGCTGGCGTCAAACATGGGGACCTTGAGCTTGAGCGCGTTCGCGCGGGGGCCGTTGGGCCATATGCTCGTCATTGGAAGGTCTTCTTTCGTGCGGACGGGGTCGAACCACCCGTCGGGCAGTTGGGGCTGCGCGTCTTCTTCGGCGACGTGCCGCACGAAGTACATCAACGACATTGGCAGCTGGTAGCCGTCTTCCGGGCGTCCCTTCATGACCTCGAAGCCCGCCATGCGCACGAGCATGGCTTCGCCCGAACAATCGATGAACTGTCTTGCCCGCAGCGCCTCGGGTCCTGACGGCCCGCATACGATGCATTCCGACACGCGCCCGCCCTGTTCGAGCGCGTCGACGAAGCCAGTATGCAAAAGCAGCTTCACGTTGCGGCTCAGGAGAATCTCCTGCAGAACAATGGCCAGGATTTCATGGTTGAAGACGCGCGCTCCGCGCTGTTCATAGGGTTCGTAGGGGGCGATGGCCTTCCATGTTTCGAGACCGGCAATGATGGTGTCGAAGGCTTCGCCCTGGCCGGCGGTTTCCCCGCAAAACGCGCCTACGCCGCCTACCGTCGCGTTGCCGCCGCATACCGCAAAGCGCTCGACAAGAATCACGCGCGCTCCGGACTTGGCCGCCGCGAGCGCCGCGCATACGCCGGCAATGCCCCCGCCGACCACGGCCACGTCGGCCTCGTAGCGCACGGGCACCTTGCGGCTCCAACGCACTTCGGGAGCGGGTGTGCCGGGTGTCGGCGGCTTTTCGTGAGCCGCCACAGCCGGGGCCGCAATGGCCGCGGCGCACATGCCTGTCGTTTTGAAAAAGTCCCGGCGCGATCTCTTCATGAACGTCTCCCCATCGCCTCGAACGGGCGTGTATAGCAAGACTCGCCCAGTATAACAAGTGCTCTGGCCGGAACGACAACGGAGGCGTTCTCAGCAGTCACCGGTGCTTCTCAATGTGCTCAGATGATGGGGCCAGGAAGGGCGGGAAGAACGAGAAAGGCGAGAATAGTGAGAAGGGTGTGAAGGATGGGAAGAGAGGGGTTGCGCAGATGTGTGGTTGAGGGGTAAGCTCGTAGAAAAAGGGGACATCATGCTTTGTTGCGGGGACGGCGGCGATATGGGCCGCCCGAGGGGGAGTTTTTGATGCAGGCGATGAGGTCATGCGCTGGGGGACTCGTGCTGGTGGTGACGCTCGTGGTATTTGCGGGCTGCCAGACGGCCAATCGCGGCGAGTCTCTCCGGCCGCTCATGATTGTATGGCAGACGCCTGAGGACGGGGCTCCTCCTGCTGAGGCAGCCGGGGCGGCCGTTCCGGAAGAGCCTGCCGTGGCCGTGCGCCCCGATTTTGAAACGATATTTGACGCGCCCTGGCGCCATCCCGACCGCCCGCTCATCATTGACGCCTATTGGGACAACCCGCTCGACTGGGACAAACTCGCGACCGAAACGCGCGTGGCCGCTATCATCCATAAGGCGAGCGAGGGCTTTCGCGCGGACGCCAAGTACAGCGAACGGAGGGCCGAGGCGCTTCGACGCGGGTATCTGTGGGGGTCGTACCACCTTGGGGTGCGGGGGAATCCGGAGAAACAGGCGGAGTTCTATGTCAAGTCGGCACAGCCCGGACCTGACGAGGTCATGGCCTTGGACTTGGAGGATCTCGAACACGGCATGACCATCCCGGAAGCCGCGCGGTTCATTCGCCGCATACACGAGAAGACGGGCCGTTACCCGCTTGTGTATGGCAATCACAGCACCATCGAGCAGATTTCGTCGGAGGCCAGAGAGAGCATATTCCGAAACACGCCGCTCTGGTATGCGCGGTTTCGCGAGAGCATTCCGGATTTCCCTGAAGGGATATGGTCTTTCTACACGCTATGGCAGTTTTCGAGCGAGTATAAGGTGCAGGTCCGGGTCGCCGGAACGCGAAAGGACATCGATGTTAACGTCTACCACGGTACCGGCGAAGAACTACGGCGGGCGTGGCCGTTTTCGTGAGGGCTGTGCGAGGCGCGTGCGTACGGGAGCGGGGACAGTCGCGTCTCGTCCCCCGGCGTGACTGACCTGGCACAGTCGCCCCTTGAGCGGCGGGGTGCAGGGGTGGAGGCGGCTTTGCTACACTTGAGGTATGGGCGCGCCGCAACAATTTCAACTGCTGATCAAGCCCGCGAGTGCTGACTGCAACCTGCGTTGTGAGTATTGTTTCTACCTGCGCGCCCAAGAGCTGTATCCCGAGCAGAGACGCCATGTCATGCCGGAGGACGTGCAGGAACAGATGATCCGCAATTTGCTCGAATACCGGTTCCCGCAGACCGTGTTCGCGTGGCAGGGCGGTGAGCCGACACTTTGCGGCCTCGATTTCTTTCAACGCGCCGTGGAACTTCAGCAGAAGTACGGCGCGCCGGGGCAAAGTGTGGGAAACGCGCTCCAGACCAACGGCATCCTCATCGATGAGGACTGGTGCCGCCTGTTTCATCAGTACAAGTTCCTCATTGGACTGAGCCTGGACGGCCCTCAAGACGTGCATGACCGTTTCCGGGTGAACGTGACCGGGCAGGGTTCCTGGGACAGCGTGATGCGGGCGGCGGAGCTCATGAACCGCCACCGGGTCGAATTCAACATTTTGTGCGTGGTTAATGCTCAGAATGTGGATATGGGGGCCGAACTCCTTCGCTGGTACGTCGAGCACGGCTTTTTCTACCTGCAATTCATACCCTGCGTCGAAGCAGGATACGAACACAGCGTTTCTCCGGAGAAGTTTGGCGATTTCTTATGCGAGATCTTTGATTTCTGGGCGAAGGACGGGTTCGGGCGGGTTTCGATACGCGATTTCGACGCCATGCTGGCGCAACGTATGGGCCAAGGCCAGCCGATGTGCACCTTTGGCCGGGTCTGCAACTACTACGTGGTGGTCGAGCACAACGGCGACGTGTACCCCTGCGACTTTTTCGTGTACGGCCATTGGAAACTCGGTAATCTGATGGACGCGCCCCTCCACACGTTTCTGGAGTCGGAAAAGTACAAGCAGTTCGCCTACCAGAAGAGCAAAGTGCCGGCCTGCGGGGGATGTCCCTGGCGGCAGCTATGCCATGGCGGCTGCCAGAAGGACCGGCTGTTTCTCGGAGACGATTTCCGGCAGCCAACGGTGCTGTGCGAAGCGTACAAGCGGTTTTTCGCCCATGCGGCGCCGCGATTGAACGCTTTGGCGAAGAAGATGGCCAGACAGAACGTTTGATGGTCTGCGGTCCGCGGCGAACAGAAGACCTTTGCGGTGGCCAGGGCGAGGTGGCCGGGAAGATAAGCCACGCCGCGAGCGCTTCCGGAACGGGTCTCATAGGGCTCATGGAAGGTCATGTACGTCTTACGAAATGCCTGTTACCCTTTCCTTGGGACAGATGCCCTCAGAACTGGAGAGGGCGGGCGTTATACTTGGCCATGAGCATCGCGCGCGCTTGCCCCGCCGTGTATACGGAGCCGGTGATGAGGAGGGGTTTTGTCGCGTCTGCCGCGCGCATCCCCGCCATGATTGCATCTTCGAGGCGCTCGACGCGCTGATGCGCGATCTGGCCCGCCGCGGCACACAGCCGTCCGACAGGAAGCGCCCGGTGCCCGGTGAATTGCGTCAAGATCAGCGGGTCGGCGACTGTCGCCAGGTGGCGTACCATCTCCGCGGCGTTCTTATCGGAGGACACGGCCATAACGGCGGCGCACCGAGACACCTGGCGCACCAGTTGGCGTATGCCCGCTGGATTGTGCGCCACGTCGATGATCACCGGCGGGTCCTCGAGAACCCGCTCGAGCCGGCACGGCCATTTCGCGGTTTCCAGTCCTCTTATAATTGCCTCTTCGCCGAGCCGCGGAAACGTCTGCATGAGGCATTCCGCCAGCGCTGCGGCAACGGCAGCGTTCGGACCCTGGTAATCCGCGGCCAGCCCGAGGGTCAGCGGGCCCAGGCGTAAGGCATCGCTCCGGTAAGCAAATACTTGATTCCAAGGGGCTCCCTGTATCTCGAAATCAAAATCGCGATGCATGAGATGTACGGGACAGTTCAGCGCCCGGGCGCGTTCGAGGATTACGGTCACCGGTTCGGAACGTGTTTCCGAGGTGACCACCGGCACGCCCTCCTTCAGAATGCCGGCCTTCTCGAAGGCGATCTTTTCGAGCGTGTCGCCAAGGTATTGGGTATGTTCGAGATCGACGTTTGTTATGGCGGCTGCAACAGGCGTGATAACGTTCGTGGCGTCGAAACGCCCGCCCAGGCCCACTTCTACAAGGGCGATGTCGACCTTCTCTTGCTGAAAAATGCGGAACGCGACCGCAGTCACAACCTCGAAATAGGTGGGGGGAGGCGCCATGGTCTCGGCGATTCGCCGGAAATACGCGAGGGTCTCATCGAGTTCAGCGTCGCTCACGGGGTGTCCATTGATGAGGAAGCGCTCGTTCACGTCGATAATGTGTGGGCTCGTATAGCGGCCGGTGCGCAGGCCGGCAGCGCGGCATATGGCGTCGAGCATGGCTACGACGCTGCCTTTCCCGTTGGTGCCGCCGACGTGCACGCTCGGGTACGAGGCGTGGGGGTTGCCCGCTCCGGCAAGGAGGCGGCGGATGTTGTCGAGCCCGAGCTTGACCCCGTGAAACTCGAGACTGGCAAGGTATTCGCGCGCGTTCACAGGGGTTTCATGTACCGAAGGAGCTTACCGAGCAGCGGCCGCATCTCGGTGCGCGAGACAATGGCGTCGACAAAGCCGTTCGCGAACTGGTACTCGCTCGTCTGAAACCCTTCGGGGATGGTGACTTTCAGGGCGCCCTCGATAAGGCGCTTTCCCGCGAAGCCGATCTCGGCGCCGGGTTCCGCGAGAACAATGTCGCCCAAGCTGGCGAAGCTGGCATAGACGCCGCCGGTTGTGGGATTCGTCAGGATTGAGATATAGGGGATGGCGGCTTCATTGAGCGCGCGTACGGCGTCGGCGGTCTTGGCCATTTGCATGAGGCCCAGGGTGCCTTCCTGCATGCGCGCCCCGCCAGAAGCCGCGAAGGAAAGGAGAACCACGCGTTCGCGAATAGCATCGTCGGCCGCCCGGCAGAACTTCTCGCCGACCACGGAACCCATACTGGCGCCGGCAAAGGAGAAGTCCATGAAACTGAAGGCCGCGCGCTCCTGCTCGATGCAGCCAAAGCCCGTGATGATGGCTTCTTTCAACCCGGTTTTTTTCTGATAATCGCTGACCTTCTGAGCGTAGGAATACGAGACTTCCTTAATGCTGAACCCGAGCGGATCCGCGGAGATGAGATTGGCGTGGGTCTCCGTGAACGAGTCGGGATCCAGCAGCCACTCGATGCGTTGCCAGACAGTTACCCGGTGATGGTAATTGCATTGGGGACAGACTTCCTGGTTGTCTTTCACGTCCGTCCCGTACACCGCTTGTTTGCAGGCCGGGCACTTTATCCATAATCCTTCGGGGACGCCGCTCTTACGTCCCACCACCGATACAAAACGTCTTCGATGTGGAAAAGCCATAACTCCCCCCGTCCCTAGCGCTGCCGGTTGCCGTCCTGCCAGCCGGGGTTCCAATCGTCCTTACTATTGTCTGCCCCGTATCATACCATGTTTGCGGAATCGGATACACTGCAAGAGGGCAGTTTAAGCGTCAGACGGCGGTTTCAGCGTTACGTTCCTGCTCAGTCAGGGTCTCCTTGTTGTACAAGAGGCGGCCGCACTGAGAACACGCGCGAACCTCCCCCGCGAGAACCTCGTTGACAATTTGGGGACGCACATTCATGTTGCATCCCGAACAGATGTCGCCGCGCAACGGTACGACCGCGGGCCCGGTCGTCTTGTTCTTGCGGATACGGCGGTATTTCGACAGGAGCTGCGGCTCGACCTGCTCGAGCAGAGGTCTCCGTTCTTCCTCGAGTCTCAGGCGCGCCTCGATGGCTTCAGCGAGCTCGGCATCCACTTCGCGGCATTGTGTATCGAGGGTCTCGATCTCCGTCTTGATGCGCTTCTGGTCTTCCTCGAAACGGGCCTTCGCGTCGTCCAGTTCCACCATTAATGAGATCATGCGCTCCTCTTGAACGGAGATTTGTTTCTTGAGGAGGTCGATTTCGTGAAGGAGGGCTTGATACTCTTCGTTCTTCTTGATGGCAAAAAGCTGTTCGTTGTATCTGGTGACGTGTGCTTGTTTCTGGTCGATTTCGACTTCGCACTCGCGCTGTCCGATCTGCAGTCTCTTGAGGGCTTCGCGCCTTTCCTGGAGTTCCGCTTCGAGCCGCTCCTTTTGCACGTTAAACTTCTCTTTCTGTTTCGGAATCTCTCCCTCGCGGGCATTGCATGCTTCGATGCGCAAATCGAGATCCTGCAGGCGCAATAACGTCTTCACCCGTTGCCTCCTTTGGGGAAACCGCGGCGAGATGAGGTTTCCCGCGCCCCGCGGCGCACTGAACCGATTCAATTGGTGTTAAAAAAAGGGCCGCGGCGTCTGCCGCGGCCCTGGTCGTCACTTGATCCAGGTCATCATTTTTCGGAGTTCCGCTCCGACCCGTTCGACGGGATGCGAAGCATCCGCTTCCCGGAGCTTCTTGAAATGTTGCCCGCCAGTCGCGTATTCGTTCATCCATTCCTTGGCGAATTCGCCGTTCTGGATGCGTTTGAGGGCGGTGCGCATAGCCTTCTTCGACTCCTCGGTAATCACGCGCGGTCCCACGGTGTACCCGCCGTATTCCGCCGTGTCGCTCACCGAATAGTTCATGAAACTCAAGCCGCCACGATAGTACAAATCGACGATTAGTTTCAACTCATGAAGGACCTCGAAATAGGCGATTTCCGGCTGGTAACCCGCCTCGGTAAGGATTTCGAAGCCGGCTTTCAGCAGGGCCGCCGACCCCCCGCACAGGACGGTCTGTTCGCCAAAAAGGTCGGTTTCCGTCTCCTCTTTGAACGTGGTCTCGATGATGCCGCCCCGTCCGCCGCCGAGACCGCACCCGTACGCAAGGGCCGTCTTGAGGGCGTTGCCGGTGGCATCCTGATGAATGGCCACAAGGCAGGGCACCCCGGCGCCCTTCACGAATTCGTCGCGGACCAGATGGCCGGGGCCTTTCGGAGCGATCATCCACACATCGATGTCGGGTCCGGGCTCGATGAACTTGTAGTGAATGTTGAACCCGTGGGCAAACATCAGCGAGTTGCCCGGTTTCAGGTTGGGCTTGAGGTCGTTTTCGTAGACCGTTTTCTGGACGGTGTCAGGTACAAGTACGACCACAATGTCGCCGCGCTTGGCGGCCTCGGCGGCGGTCATTACCTCGAACCCGGCTTCTTTTGCGGCCTTGTAGTTGGGGTTTTTGTCGTCGATCAGTTCTCCGACCACCACGTTCACGCCGCCGTCCCGCAGGTTCTGCGCATGGGCGTGGCCCTGGCTGCCAAATCCGATTATGCTGACGGTCTTGCCGTTCAGGACGGATCTGTCGGCATCTTTCTCGTAGTAAATCTTGGCCATGATCTATCTCCCTCTCGTGTCGTTGTTGAGTGACCGCCCGATGGCGATCTTTCCGGTGCGCACCAATTCTTCGATGCCGAAGGGGTGCATCATATCAATAAACGCCTTGATTTTTCCCGCGGACCCCGTGCCTTCGACGACGATGAAATCGGGGCTCAGATCCACGACCTTCGCGCGAAAGATGTTTGCGATTTCGATGACCTCGCTGCGCTTCTTTCCTGCCGCCTTCACGCGGATCATGACGAGTTCGCGTTCCACGTGGGAGGTGCCTGTGAGGTCCGTCACCTCGATGGTTTCCACCAGTTTCTTCAGTTGTTTCTCGATCTGCTGAAGCACCTTGTCGTCGCCGCGCACGACGACGGTCATGCGGGATACGGCGGGATTCTCGGTTTCCGCCACGCAAAGGCTGTCAATATTGTAGCCTCGGGCGCTGAACAGGCCGGAAACACGGGCCAACACGCCGAATTGATTCTCGACGAGAATGCTCATGGTGTGTCTCATGATAACTCCCGACTCGCCGGCAACTGGTTCCGGCCTAGTTAACCGTATTCATTGTCCGTTCCAGCCCGCTGGTCACGAAGCTGAGCACGGCATCGGCCGCGCGGCCGATCATTTCCTCCACGTCCTGCCGTTCCGCGGCGGCAAAGTCACTCAGCACATGGTTCACCATGCCCGCCGGGTCTTCGACGGCGCCTACTCCCAGGCGAAGCCTGGGAAAGGCGTCGCTCGCAACATGTTCGATGATGGAGCGCAGCCCGTTATGGCCTCCCGCGCTTCCGTCGCCGCGCAACCGCAGCCGGCCCAAGGGCAAATTCACATCATCTACCACGACGAGCATGTCGGCGAGCCCGATGCCGGTATAGCGCAGGGCTCGTGCCGCGGCCAACCCGCTCTTGTTCATGAAGGTGAGCGGTTTCATGAGCACGAGCCGCTGGCCCTCGTGCGACGTCTCGGCCACCAGGGCGTGGTATTTCTCCTTGGAAAAGGACGCGCGCAGGCGTTCCGCCACGCGATCCAGGACCCTGAACCCGGCGTTATGCCGCGTATTGCGATATTTGGGACCCGGATTGCCTAACCCCACAATGAGTTTCACGCGCTTTTTCCTGATAACGCCGGCTATCCCCTGCCGCAAACGGCCCCGTTATCTCAATTCCAACACCTGATGAGCGGCAGGCCAAGGATAAGAACGCTATTCCTTCTTCTTTTTCTCGGAGGTTTCGCCTTTCTTGGGGGCTTCGCCGCCTTCCGTGCCTTCGGCTTCCGCGGCTGCGCCTTCGGCCGGCACTTCGCCTTCAGCCGGCACTTCGCCTTCCACAGGCGCTTCTTCAACGACGCGAGGCGCAAGCACCGCCGCGACAGCGCGGTCGGGCTCCGTGAGAACGGTCACGTTCGGCGGAATCTGCAGGTCTCTCACGTGGATGACCTCGCCGATGCCCAAGCCGGATATGTCCGCGGTGATCTTTTCAGGGACTTCGAGCGCAAAGCACTCGACTTCGAGTTCGCGCGACTGATGGTCGAGCACGCCGCCTTCCACGATTCCCCTGGCCTGGCCGGTAAGCACCAGCGGCACAAGGGTGCGAATGCGCTCATCGAGGCGGATCCGCATGAAGTCAGCATGCAGCACCTCCGCGCGAAACGGGTGATGCTGCACCGCCTTGAGCATGGCCGGGCTGTTCAGGTCGGGTTGGTTTTCGCATTCCAGCTGTACGATGGCGTGTTCGCCGCCCCGGCCGTGAATGAGATGCAAGAACTCCTTCTCGTTCACCTGCACGGATACCGCGCCTTTGTCCCCGCCATACAGCACCACGGGGATCTGGCCCGTCTTACGAAGTCTGTGCACAGCCCCTTTGCCGGTCCCTTCCTCTCGAAGGGTAATCGCTAGTTTCTTCAGTTCCATGGTGTATTGGCCTCCAAATCGAAGTCATTCGAACAAGATGCTTACTGATTCTTCCGCGTGGATACGGCGAATGCCCTCGGCGATCAGGGATGCGATCGACAGTACCTTTATCTTCGGGCAGGCCGCGGCCTCCTCGGACAAGGGTATGGAATCGCTTACCCAGACTTCCTCGAGCACGGAATTCGCGATGCGGCTCACGGCCTGGCCGCTGAACACCGCATGCGTGGCGCACGCGATGACATCAATAGCGCCCCGGGCCTTGATCGCCTCAGCGGCTTTAACGAGGGTGCCCCCCGTATCAATCAAATCGTCGAAGATGATTGCATGGCGATCTTTGACCTCTCCGATGAGGTTCATGACTTCCGAGACGTTCGCCTTGGGCCGGCGCTTGTCAACGATTGCGAGCGGGACCTCGAGCCGCTTCGCAAACCGGCGGATGCGGTGCACGCTGCCGGTGTCCGGCGACACCACGACAAAGTCGTTCGACGGCCGCAGTTGGCGGAAGTGTTTTGTAAACGCGACCTCGCCGCTGAGGTGGTCAACGGGGATATCAAAGAAACCCTGGATTTGGTCGCAGTGCAGGTCAACCGCCAACACGCGGTTGGCGCCCGCGGCAACTATGAGATTCGACACCAATTTGGCCGTGATGGGGACACGCGGCCGGTCTTTACGGTCCTGACGCGCATAGCCGAAGTAAGGCAGGACAGCCGTAATTCGGGCGGCGGATGCGCGGCGGGCCGCGTCGATTAGAATCAGCAGCTCGACCAGATGCTCGTTCACGGGGGGCGACGTGCTGTTGACCAGGAACACGTCCTTGCCTCGGATATTCTCTTGAAATTGGACACGTATCTCGCCGTCGCTGAAGCGCTGCACGTGTGCGTTGCCGCACTCGATACCCAGATGGGCGCAGAGCCGCTCCGTGAGAATGCCCGATGCTGTGCCGGAGAATACTTTCATTTCGTCGCTGTAGGCCAAACCACACCAACCCTTCGAACCGTTGCTTCGTCCGTGAGCCCTTCCCGGGTCTCGGCGGCCTCTCTTTGCCAGGCGGCGCCGCAGCTTCGTTCAAGCCCGGTTTGACCTGGCCGTGTACTCACACCCATGTTCGCCCCCGCGAGCCAATAACAGACCTGGCTGGGGCGGTAGGATTCGAACCTACGAATGTCGGCTCCAAAGGCCGATGCCGTACCACTTGGCTACGCCCCAGCGGAATACCGATACGTGATGCCTCCCCGGCGCCGAGCGTAGCGCGCGAGGCTCATACGCTGTAAGTTGGCTGCCTGGACCGCGTTGGCATGCCAAGGCAATTGGGAGAGTATAACAACGCGTTTGCAGGCAAGTCAATTTTTGCCCGCCGCGCCGCTCATGGATGGTTCCCAGCGTAGGCTGACTGATGGGACTTGGCGCGGCACTTGGACCGCAACCACATCCACGGCGCGACTGCCGGGGCGCGCCCGCTTTGGGGGTTCCTGCATCGAACGAAAGAGCCTGTCGAACACTTGCCGTATCCACTTCTCATAGGTGGCAGTCGTCTCGTCGCCTGTGCACGCTGCCGCATATAAGCATAGCCCTTTCTAAAGAGCTCACTCTCAGTCCGCATATGAGTCCCATTGGTCATTTATGCGTATGCGGCTTCTCTGACTTCGCGCTGAACTCCTCGAAATGCCCGTCTGAATTGGCGGACAGAAATATCGAGAGGAAGGCCATGAACGCACACGCGCAATAGTGCTAAAAGAGAGCATTGTGTTTTTCTCAAGAATCTGAAATAATGCCCGTAAGAGAGGGATTCTTGAGGCGCTTACTTCCAATACATAAGGAGGGGACGGCGATGAAACGAGGATTCACCTTGATCGAGCTTCTGGTCGTTATTGCTATCATCGGAATTCTTGCGGCAATCTTGCTGCCCGCGCTGGCGCGTGCGCGGGAAGCGGCACGGAGGGCCAGCTGTGCCAACAACCTTAAACAAATTGGGCTGATGTGCAAGATGTACTCAAACGAGTCGAGGGGGGAAAGATGGCCCCGGGCATACGGGGCTAACCCGTATGCGTTGACGGGGCCGAACCAGGCGCCCCCGGGCTGCCTGAATTACGGGACGGATTTGAGCATGGGCGTGGACACGGGGGCCCTGTATCCCGAGTATCTGACCGACCCGAACGTGTTGATTTGCCCCTCGTGGCCGCTCTATAACCAGCTGCCGGCCGTGGGTGTTGGCGTTATCGAGGACGACGGGTCGGGAACCTGCCAGTATGTGGGATTCATTTCGCAGCCCGGCGACTGCTACTTCTATTTCGGCTTCGCCTTTGACCGGTGCAACGATATCCCGGAGAACAACCTGGTGCCTTTCCTGTCGATTCCGGCAGTCCCTTCGCAATTGGTGGCGGGTTTCACAGCGCTGGCGCCGCTTTTCACGATCGGGACCTTCGAAAACAACACGGTATTGGAGGAAGACATCTCTGGTGTCAAACCCGATGGGAACGGCGGCGGCGACACGATTTACCGCTTGCGCGAGGGTATCGAGCGGTTCATGGTCACCGATATCAACAACCCGGCCGGGGGCGCCATGGCCCAGAGCGAACTGGCAGTATGCTTTGACGGGCTTACCGCGGGAAAAGAGAACTACATGGTTATGAACCATATCCCCGGCGGAAGCAATGTGCTCTATATGGATGGCCATGTGGAGTTCATACGGTATCCCGGCGAGTTTCCGGTCACGAGGTCCATGGCCGAAATGGCCAACTTAGGTATGTAAACGTTCATGGCGGCACGCGCCGCTCAAGGGCGTGTCTCATCAGGATAAACGTGCCTGCCGTTTGAGCAGAAGGGCGCCTTCTCGAAACGGCCGGCTTTTCCGTCTATATTGAAGGCGGCATGGGCCGTCGACCCGGCATAGTGACGGAAGGGGCCGCCGCACCTTCCCGGACCCGAACGGAGTACCTCCAATGAAGCATCTTTTTCTGGTGGTCTTGGCTTGTTTTCCGGCTGGCTCGCTGTTGTCCGCGGATGCGGCGGTGCTTGAGGATTTCGAGTCGAAGACCCTCCCCGCGAATCTTGTGCAGCAATCGGCGAAAGCATCATTGAAGCGCTCGGGAGACAATCAGGCCCTGGAAATCCGGTGCCAGGCCGAAGGCCGTCCGGGTATTGCCCTCGAAGCGCCTGAAACCGGCTGGGACTGGAGCGGGTACGCGGGCATCGCGGCCGAAGTCCACAACCTGAGCGGCGAGCCGGTGGACATCTTTGCCAGCGTGGAAAGCCTTGGCCAAGACGGGCGAAGACAGTACGGGCGCAACCATCGCACGTTCGAGCCGGGCGAACGCGGCACGCTGCACATCTTCTTCACTCACGGAGGCACGGGAATTTTCCAGGGGTTGCGGGCAATACCCATTTACGGCGTGACGTCGGCGCACGGAACACAGATTCCCTCATTTACCATCGAGCAGGGAAACGTCCGCAGTTTCCAAATCTATCTGCTGCGCCCGGAAGGTCCCCGGAAGCTCTTGATTGACAACATCCGCCTGTTCGAGCCGGGGGCTCCCGAGGAACGGATTGTGCCGTTCCCGTTTGTGGACCGGTTTGGGCAATACATCCACCGGGATTGGCGAGGAAAGGTCGCATCCGAGAAGGACTTCACCCAACAGCGCGAAGAGGAAGCGGCGGCGCTTCGCGCAGCGCCCGCGTTGCCGGGGCGCGACTCCCTGGGTGGGTGGGCCGCTGGTCCGCAGCTCGAAGCGACGGGATGGTTTCGCAGCGAGAACATCGACGGCAAATGGTGGCTGGTGACGCCGGGGGGGCGGCTGTTCTTGAGTTTCGGCATGAACTGCGTCGATGAGGGCAACGCCACTTCTTTGGACGGGCGGGACGGATGGTACGAGGAACTGCCGCGGGACGGCCGCTTCTATCTGACCAACCTTATCCGAAAATACGGAGAAGACCACCGTGCCGCGTGGCGGGAGGTCTCGTACGCGCGGCTGCGTTCCTGGGGGTTCAACACGATCGGGAATTGGAGCGACGGCGAGGTGCTCAAGAACAGCCCCATGCCATTTACCGTGAATTTTGGCGTGCAGGGCGCGTTCCCGAGGGTAGAGGGCAGCACGGGGTTCTGGTCCAAGGGGGCCGAGTTCATGGTCGAGGGGTTCGAGGAACAGGTTGACGGGATTGTCGCCAAAGCCGTCGAACCCTACAAGGACAATCCCCTCTGCATCGGCTACTTCGTAGACAATGAAATGTCGTGGGGAGGCCTGTACGAAGGGATCCTGGCGAGTCCGCCCGAACAACCGGCCCGCAAAGCTTTGCTCGAAGAGTTGAAGACCAAATATGCCTCCATCGAAGCGCTGAATGCCGCATGGGGCTGCAAGGCGGTTGACTGGGATACCTTGCGCGCGCCGAACCCGCCGAGCGAGACCGGCCGGGCCGACCTGGACTCATTCGTGCACCGGTATGCGCTCAAGTATTTCGCCGCGGTCAAGGCCGCGTTGCGGAAACACGCGCCCAACCAGCTGTACCTCGGTTGCCGGTTCAGCATGGAGCCAGCGCCGCGCTCCCTCTACGAGGCCTGCGCGAAAGAAGCCGACGTTGTGAGCGCCAACCTCTATCTTCGCGGGATCATGTGCGAAGAGTGGACCGGTGAAAACGGGCTCGGCAAGCCGGTGCTGATCGGGGAGTTCCATTTCGGGGCAGCCGACCGCAACATGCTGCATCCCGGGCTTGTGCCGGCCCCGGACCAGCAGGCTCGCGCGGAGGGCTTCAAGGAATATGTCCGCGGCGTTGTCCAGTGCCCGGCGTTCGTCGGGTGCCACTGGTTCCAGTACGTGGACCAGCCCCTCACGGGCCGGGCGGGCGACCTCGAATCCTTCAACGTGGGATTCGTCCAGGAAACCGACTATCCCTACCCCGAGATGGTCGAAGCGGCCCGAGACGTCTTCGCAGATGCATACGCGTTGCGCAAATCTCGGTAATTTCGGGGACACAATACTCAATTCACACGCCGCGCGCGCTACTTGCCATAGGTGTCTTGTGCATTCAGAGCCGGAATTGAGTATTGTGTCCCCGAAATTACAACAAGGACGCATCACATGGCGAAATTGCTGATCACGGGGGCTGCGGGGTTCATTGGTTCCACGCTGGTTGACCGCCTGTTGGCGCGGGGGGATACGGTCGTGGGGCTGGACAATTTCAACGACTATTACGACCCCGCCATCAAACGGTCAAACCTCGAGAAGGCGCTGAAACGCAAGGAGTTCTTCCTGCACGAGCTCGACGTTTGCGACGAGACGCCTTTCATGGCGCTGGTGGATGGTGAGCGCCCGGACGTCATCGTACACCTGGCGGCGCGGGCGGGGGTGCGCCCGTCGTTGCAGAACCCCAACCTCTATCACCGCGTGAACGTCATCGGATCGCAGCATGTCCTGGATGCGTGCCGCGAGTTCAAGCCGTCGCATCTGGTATTTGCGTCGAGTTCGTCGGTCTATGGGGGGTGCACGGAAGTGCCGTTCGACGAAGAGAACCCTGTTTCGCGGCCGATCAGCCCCTATGCCGCCACCAAACGCATGAACGAGCTCATGGGCCACGTGTACAGCCACACCTACGGACTGAACGTCACTATGTTGCGGTTCTTCACGGTCTATGGTCCGCGCCAGCGGCCGGACATGGCCATCCACAAGTTCACCCGGCTTATCGACGAAGGCAAGCCGGTCCCCCGCTTTGGTGACGGGTCCACTCGGCGTGATTACACCTATATCGATGATTGTATCGACGGCGTGATCAAGGCGATCGATACGCCCTTCCGCTACGAGATTTTCAATCTGGGCGAAAACCGCACTACGCGTTTGCAGGAGCTGATCGAGCTGATCGCGAAACACGTAGGCAAGGCGCCGGTCATCGATGCGCAGCCCATGCAGCCCGGCGACGTGACCATCACCTGCGCCAACATCGATAAAGCCCGCCGCATGCTCGGCTACAACCCGCAAACCGGCATGGACGAAGGCATCCGCCGGTTTGTCGCGTGGTATCGCGAGCGGAAGATGCCTACACGCCAGGGCGTGTGAGGGACGCCCCGTGACAAGAGGCACGAAAGGGGAGCAAAGGTCCGGAACGGCGCAGGGAACACGGAACTGGTCCGACGTCAGTCGCCAGGACAAGCGCCTGCTGTGGTGGGAGAGTTCCCTTCAGCTTTCCTCGCCGCTTTTTGCGGCTTTGCGCGGAGAATCCGCAACCCCGCTCCTGTGAGCTCTTGTCACTGACACTGCGCGATGGCGCGTTTGAGAGCGTCGAGGACAATCTCCGCCGCGTTGTCGACGGGTTGACTCAGCCGCGGCAGAAACAAGGTGCGTTGGGCGGCCAGTTCCGCGTTGGGAAAGTCGCCGGGCTTGTAGCCTTTGTAGCCTTCGCTCGCGCAAAGCGGGCCGCGGTTGCGCGTGAAGATGTCGAAGCCCTTCGCGAAAAGCGGCAGTTCGTGCAGATTGGGGTAGGGCGTCATGGTCGCGGTGAGGCCCTGAGCGTTGACGGCTTGCAGAAGCGCGCCCGCTGGCCTGCCACCCAGTTTTTCCGCATCGTAGATAATGGGAAATCCGTAATAGCCGCCGCGCTGGACCCCCTCGTACACGGTTATTGGCCGCAAACACGGTATGTCCTTCAATCCCTGCTCGACGGCCTCGATATACGCCTTGCGGCGGGCATTCAGGGCGTCCAGCTTTTTCATCTGCACCAGGGCGATCCCGATGCCGAGCGGATGGGCGCGGAATTTCATGCCCAGGCCCAGCGGCTGGTGTTCGGTATACCTCTCGGTGACCAGGTCGATGCCCTGGATGCGGTTTACCTGCCCGACAAGACAGGCGCGCTCGAACAGGTCCACGTCGTCGGTGGTGATGACGCCGCCTTCGCCCGCGCTCACGGCTTTCGAGCCCTGGAGGCTCCAGCATCCCGCGACGCCGACAGCCCCGCACATTTTCCCCCTATAAACGGCGCCATGAGCATGCGAGCAGTCCTCGAGGACGGGGATCCCGTGTTGTTTGCCAATGGCGAGGAGGGCGTCCATGTCGCACACGTTTCCCCATAGATGCACGGCGCAGATGCAGCGGGTCTTGTCCGTGATCTTCCGTTTGACGTCTTCGGGATCGAGCATGAGCGTTTCCGGATCGATATCGCAGAAGACGGGTTTTGCGCCCAGCAGCAGGGCCGGCGCAATGGTGCAGATCCACGTGTTGACGGGACAGATGACTTCGTCGCCGGGACCCACCCCCACGCCGAAATACGCCGAGTACAGCGCGGAAGTGCCGTTCATGACCGATACGCAGAAGCGGCTGCCGATGTGTTTCCGCCACGCTTCTTCGAACTCGCGCACGACGGGCGTGCCTCCCGACAATTCGTTTCGCCGGGTCATCTCGGCAACCATCCGTACCTCGTCGCCGCCGATCTGGGTCCACGTATCGAGTTTGGGCAGGGCTGCCCCTGCCGTCTGGACAAACGCGCGCGCCTTGAACGGATCGTAGTTCGATGATGCGTCGGGCATGGGACAGCTCCTTGCTCATTGCTCACAGCGGCAGAATGCAACATCATACCAGATGTGGCGGGCAAGGAGACACCGAGCGCGGACGTAAGCATGAAGCTTCTTGCCACAGGTTCCGCGATACATCCGTGCTCGCAGTGAAGGCGGACTCGATACTTGCCGGCGAGAGTCTTAGAATAGACGCGGAAGGAAGCCAGCGTGCTGTCCGCGTTTCGCGTTTGAGGCGCGGCGCCGGACCAGACGGGTAGCGGAAGAAAGACATGATTCTCAGGTTTGTGAGCCTTTTGGGCCTTTTCGTGATGCTGTTGCTGGCGTGGGCGTTGTCCGAACGGCGGCGGGAGGCGCCCTGGCGTCTTGTGTTGTGGGGCACCGGGCTGCAGTTCGTCATCGGGGCGGTGATGCTGCCTGCGGGGGCGAAGGGCGTTGCGTTCGCCTGGGCCGGGAAGGTGACCGACGTGCTGGCCGCGGCGTCGCTCGAAGGGGCGGGATTCGTGTTCGGCGAGCTGGCCAAGGACCCCTCTTACAACGCGCTGCTCGCGTTTCAGGCGTTGCCCGTCATCATTTTCGTGTCGGCGCTCTCGGGCGTTCTGTACCACTTCCACATCATCCAGGGGGCGGTGCGGATCGCGACATGGCTTATGCGCCGCACACTGAAGACGTCCGGCGCGGAAACCCTTGGCACGGCCTTGCTGGTCCTGATGGGCATCGAGGCCATGGCAACCATCCGCCAGTACATAAAGGATATGACGCGGTCCGAGCTGTGCACCGTCATGACCGCGTTTATGGCGACCATTGCGGGGAGCGTCATGGTGGTGTATGCCGGATTCGGCGCGGAGCCGGGCCACCTGTTGACGGCTTCCCTGATGAGCGCGCCAGCCGCCATCGTGGTCTCGAAGCTCATGGTTCCCGAGACCGAACAGCCGGCGACCGCAGGCTATGTGCGCGTGCAAATGCCCGTCGAAACCCACAATTTCGTGGACGCGGCGGCCCAGGGGACGTCGCTGGGCCTGTCCCTCGCATTGAATGTGGGGGCGATGCTGATTGCGTTCCTGGGATTGGTCTATCTGGCGGATCTGCTGCTTGGCGCGGTCGCGGGCGTCAGCTTCAAGGAGGTCGTGGGCTGGCTATTTCAGCCTTTCGCGGTGGTGATGGGGGCGCCGCTGTCCGATGCGAAAACGCTCGGTCAATTGCTGGGAACAAAGACGGTTCTCAACGAGTTTATCGCATATATGCAACTCGAGAGCGCGGAGGGTTTGAGCGAACGGGGGCGAATGATTGCCACCTACGCCCTCTGCGGTTTCGCGAATCCGGGCAGTTTAGGTATTTTGATAGCGGGAATGACCAGTCTCGCCCCGGAACGCCGGAAAGACATCGTTGAACTGGGATTTCGGGCGTTTGCCGGCGGCACGTTGGCCTGTTTCATCACCGCATGCGTGGCCGGAGTGCTCCTCTATGACTGAGAGCGTGATTCCACGAGTACTGACCATTGCCGGGAGCGACAGCGGGGGGGGCGCGGGGATCGAAGCCGATCTCAAGACGTTTACCGCCCTGCGGGTATTCGGGATGGCGGCCATTACGTCGGTCACGGCCCAGAACACCCTCGGCGTGACCGGGGTGCACGATCTGCCGCCCGAGTTTGTCGCGGAGCAAATTGACGACGTCGCCCAGGACATCGGCGTCGATGCGGCCAAGACGGGCATGTTGTCCAGCGCCGCGATTGCCGAAGCCGTGGCGGACAGCGTGGCCCGGAACAAGATCGCCAAACTGGTGGTCGATCCCGTGATGGTAGCCAAGAGCGGGGACCCTCTGTTGCGGGAATCGGCACAGCAGGCCGTGCGCGAACGGATCCTGCCGCTGGCCTACGTTGTAACGCCCAATGTGCCCGAAGCGGAAGTGCTGGCCGGGGCGCCGATAGCCAGCCCGGAGGCCGTCGAAGAAGCGGCAAGGAGGATTCACGGTCTGGGCGCCCGGTTCGTGCTGGTCAAAGGCGGCCACATGGCGGGCAGCGAAGCCGTTGACTATCTTTTCGATGGAGAGACCGTCACGACCTTCTCGGCGCGGCGTATCCCCACGAAGAACACCCACGGTACGGGATGCACCTACTCGGCAGCCATCGCGGCGTATCTCGCCAAAGGACGCCCGGTCACCGAGGCGGTGCGGCTGGCAAAAGACTACCTTTCCGGGGCGATAAAACACAGCTTTCCGCTCGGGTCGGGCCATGGCCCGCTCAATCATTTCTGGCAGGCGAACGGATAGAGTTTCCGCTCGCGACCCGGAGACAGGGCTCGGGACAGAGCGAACGTCTCGCGAGGCAAGGCCGCCTGGTCTGTTCCGGCCGTTTCCTCAGACAGCAGAAGCTCCCGGCATCTCGGGTGCGCCCGTGCGGGGAGTTGCTCCGGTTCGAACGGCGCGCTACACTTGCCGGGCAGGCGAAAATGGGCAACGAGAAAGAGGGACTTGTCATGAAGATTCACGGGCTGTTTCTCCATGCCGTCGTGTGGGGGATTTGTCTGGTGGCCGCCGCTACGGCGGCTGTTGCCGCGGAAGAAGAAAAGGCCGAAGAAAAATGGGTCAGCCTTTTCAACGGCAAGAACCTTGACGGATGGACTCCGAAAATCGCCAAGCACGAGTGCGGCGACAACTTTGCCAACACGTTCCGGGTGGAAGACGGCGTCCTCAAGGTAGGCTACGACGGATACGGGCAGTTCGACGGGCAGTTCGGCCATTTGTTCTATAAAGACCCATTCTCGAGCTACCGGTTGCGGGTAGAGTACCGGTTTGTGGGCGAACAGGCTCCGGGTGGGGCCGACTGGGCTTGGCGCAACAGCGGCATCATGATCCACGGCCAAACGCCCCAAAGCATGGCCAAGGACCAGAGTTTCCCGGTCTCGATCGAAGTGCAGCTGCTCGGTGGCAGGGGCTCGGGCGAGCGGACCACCGGCAATCTGTGCACGCCCGGCACGCACGTCGTGATTGACGGCAAGCTCGAGAAGAAACACTGCATCAACTCAACGTCCAAGACCTACGACGGCGATCAGTGGGTGACCGCCGAGGTCGAGGTGCGCGGCAACACCATAAAGCACATCATCAACGGCGAAACGGTCCTCACGTACACCGACCCGCAATTGGATGACGGCGATGCGGACGCCAGGAAGCTCCTCGATGCGGGACAGAACAAGATGCTCACGGGCGGCACGATCTCATTGCAGTCCGAAAGCCATCCCATCGAATTCCGCAAGGTGGAAATCCTTAAACTCGACAAATGAGGCTCTTGGCGGAACGGCTTCCGGACGACCGCGAACCACCGGCATTCCCCGGCGTGACTGCGTCCTAAGGCTTGGAGATAGGGAACGGGCGCGCGCCGAAACGGCACGATGAGCGTCTGCAACAGGCTTTCGAAGCGTCGTGCTGAACGATGCGGTTGCGTTCCTCAAGAACTGTCGGGAATGGAGCGAAATGCGTACTAACCGTTACCTGCCAAAGGCAGTCTTCATGCTGCTGTTCACCTGGGCAACAGCCAGCCCGGTTCTCGGAGCTTCCCCCGGCAACGCGCCGCTCGGCAATTCCGACGGCCTCGAGGCAGCGGAACAGCCGGTGCGCGTCACCGTGACGCCCGAGGAACTCGTTTCCGAGCCCATCAACCCGATGATCTACGGCAATTTCATCGAGAGCGGATTCGGCCGCCAGGTGGACGGCATGTGGTCGGAGATGTTGTTCAATCGCAGCTTCGAGGAGGTTACGCCTCTCAAGGAGTCTGTTTGGGGATGGCTGAACCGCAAGCCCGAAGACGACCTCGCCGCCGAGGACTGGTGGCACTCGGGTTACGAGGAGCCCCAATGGTACGTCGCTCCCGGCAATCCCGAGGCCCATTTGAACTACTCGGAGTACTGGGACTTCCATCACGGTTTGCGCGCCGCCAGTCTCAACAACCGCAACAATACCTCCAAGGCGACGCTCGCGCAGGACGGCCTCTGCCTGCGCCCGGGCATTACCTACCGTTTCAGCGGCTACCTGCGGCATGGCGAGATTGCGGACCGGGACGTGCCGCCCATAGACGTCACCGTGGGCTTGTACAAAGAGGCGCAGACCGGCGACTCGCTTGTCAGCGGGACCCTTCGCGGCGTCGCAGGCCCGTGGCAGCGTTATGAATGCGAGTTGGCCAACGGCGGTTTCGAGGGCAGGGCCACGTTGGGGATTACGGTCCCGCCCGGCGCGAACGTCTCTCTGGATGGACTCTCGTTGATGCCGCTGGACCACGTGCACGGCTGGCGCCGGGACGTGGCCGGGGCGCTCAAGCAGGTGCGCCCGCGCATCCTGCGCTGGCCCGGCGGCTGTTTTGCCTCGTTCTACCACTGGCGTGACGGTATTGGCCCCGCGCACGAGCGCCGTCCCCGCGAAAGCACCTACTGGGGCGGACTGGAAAACAACGATGTCGGCACCGCCGAATTCGTATCCCTCTGCCGCGAGATCGGCGCCGAGCCGTTCATCTGCGCCAACGTCATGACAGGCAGTCCTGCCGAAGCCGCGGAATGGGTCGCCTATTGCAACGCTTCCGCCGAACATCCCATGGGCGCGCTGCGCGCACAACAGGGCTACCCCGAACCGTTCGGCGTCACCTATTGGGAACTCGACAACGAGACCTATCGAGAATACGGCGCGCTCGAGTATGCCCAGCGCTGCGCCGAATTCGCCCAGGCCATGAAGGCCGCCGGCCCCGGCATCAAACTCGTCATGGTCGGATATTGGCGGTTTCATGCGTTTCTGCCCGAAATGCTCGAGATCGCCGGGCCCCATATCGACTTCGTAACCGACCGCGAACTCGACGAGGGCTATCTGCGCGGCGTTCTCGAAACCCTGCGCGCCTACAACGCCAAATCCGGACGCAACATCCGGTTGTGCAACACCGAATGGCTGGCCCCGAGCGAAGACGTGCCGGTTGTCCTGGACACCGCTGAACAGGCTTCCGGCGGCTTGAAAGCCACGCTCCAGAACCGGCAAATCCGCTGGCGGTACGCCATGAACGCCGCGAAGCAGCTTCTCGTGTTTCAACGCCTGGGCGGGGAGTTCGTCTTCGCCAACTTCAACAATCTTGCGAATACCTGGGGGCAGAACGTGATCGAATGCCCGAAAGAAGGCTGTTACCTGTCCGCGACGGGAAGGGTATTCGAATTGTTCTCGGCGTGTCCCGCCGCGTGGCCTCTCCGGCTCGAAAGCGGCGTCGCGGATTCCGGCGTCGTGACGCAGGCCGCGTGGGACGCCCCGCGCGAGCGGTTAATCCTCATCGCGCTCAACTACCGGCGCGAAAAAACCGAGATTCGCTGGGACCTGTCTCAACTGCCCATCGACGCTGCCGGGGCGACCGTCACGGTGCTTTCCGCGCCTTCCGCCGCATCGTTCAATACCCTCGAGAACCCCGACGCCGTTGAAAAGAGCGAGAAGAAGGCCAAGCTTGCAGGACACACCATGTCCTTCACTCTGCCTCCAAACAGCGTAGTGATGGCGGTGATAGGATGAGGGACGCCGCCCAGACAGGGGATCGGGCGCCGCATTCGGCGGCCCCGAGGCGCATTTTCTGGAAAGTCTTATGGAGGGCCCTGTTCGCTATGCTTGTTCTCAGTCAGGCGGCCTGCGCGGAGCCCATACCCGATATCCGAAGCGTGGAACCCGATTTGACGGTTCCCGAGATGACCGAAGGAGCTGCGGCACCGGGGTCCCGGGTCAAACAGACGGCGCCGGGCTACGAAAACACGCAGGTGTATCACGCGCTGTTCCTGCCAATCGATTGGAAACCCGATGCGCGGTATCCGGTAATTGTCGAGTACGCCGGAAACAAGTACGGGCCCGACGGGCACGGCGACATTTGTACGGGCCGGGTCGAGGACAGCAAACTCGGGTACGGCATCTCGGGCGGCAAGGGGTTCATCTGGGTCTGCATGCCTTACCTGAACGGCAGCGGGACCGCGAACGTTTCCACGTGGTGGGGGGACGAAGGGGAGTACCAGGTCCGGCCGACGATTGACTACTGCAAGACGGCCGTCCGTTTCATCTGCCAAGAGTACGGGGGAGACGCGGACGCGGTTATCCTGGCAGGTTTCTCGCGCGGCTCGATCGCCTGCAACTACATCGGATTGCACGACGACGAAATTGCGCGGTTGTGGCGTGCCTTCATTCCTTACGCCAACTACGACGGCCTGTACACCTCATGGCCGTATCCCGATTGCGGCCGCGCCTCCGCCCGGGAGCGCCTCAAACGCCTCAACGGGCGGCCTCAGTTCATCTGTCAGGAAATCCTTCCGGACAACAGGGCGTCCATCAGTCTCGGGGCAATTCAGGAGATGATAGACTCTTTTGGAGTGGAAGCCCCCTTCACCTTCACTCCGACCGGCTTCCGCAATCACAACGACGCCTGGATTCTCCGGCCCAGCCCCGCCCGTGACGCCCTGCGCGCATGGGTGAGGTCGTGTCTGGAGAAGCGGAAGCCGTAGCGCTCTCGCGGCCCGAAAGTCTCGCTCTAACTGCGCAAGAGAACATCACGATGTCGAAGAGGCCAAGACATCGGCCTCCCGCTTTCCGTTCTGCCGGAACTCCCAGACCGTGCCGATATACGTGAAAACATAGCCGAGCACGACGATAAGGAGCCCATAACTCGCGTAGCGGATGCTGTCGTACACCAGGAACGCCATGAGTGCGACACCCGCGGCCAGCAGCGCCAACATGGTCCCGCGGCGCGCTTTGGCGTCCGCGGGAATGGATAGAAATGGCAGCGCAGCCGCTCCCGCCGCCAGGAGGAGAATTGTCCAGCCGAGCCCGTTCCGGATGTCCGGGCCAGAGTAAGTGAACGTATGGTTCGTGTTTTCCAGCATGTTTCCCTGGAACTGTTCCCAGGTCTGGCGCAGGGGCACGGGCAACGTGTCCGGCAAGATGGCGTTCAACTCGAACGAAAACCAGGGCAGAAAGAAGCCGACGAGCACGATGAACGCCCCGACGGCGAGCATGGTACGCGAACGCGCCGCGCCGGGTGAGAGGCCCGAACGCGACGGCGCCGGTTCGCCAAGGGCATAGAGCAGTTCCGCGCTTTCCTCGACACTTATTTTGCCTTCCTGCAGCATGGTCAGCACGCGCCGGCGCTCTTCACCCAGTTGTGCATCCCGCGCACCCGCCCTGAGCGGCTGGGGGGACATCGGCCCGCCAAGGGTAATAGCTGGAAAGAGCAGCAGCGCGCCGAATCCGCCCAGCAGTAGCAGCCAGAACGAATACGCGAGGCCCAGCCACCCAAACAGGGCCATCAAGATTACCCAGGACACGTGGCGCGGACTGAGCCACGCGCGTATCCCCTCGACGCCGCCCGCCCGTTCCGGGCCGGTCAACAGGCGGCCGGTCCATTTAAGATAGAGATGGATGAGAAAGGGCAGGGCCACGAAGGCGAAGAGCACGGTGCAGGGCACGGCCAACAAGCTGCGAAGCGCCTGCATCGTCGCTTCAGGAGAGTCCGTCAGAGTGCGTGGCAGACCATGAACAATGGCGTCCAATGGCATGGCCAGCTCTACACCCCGCCAGAATGCCGTAGCGCCTGCGGCCAGGGTAATCGCCAGAGTGAGCAACGCCGTATGGTGGAGGCGGAGCTTCCAACGCCGCCAGTTCGTGAAGAAATTCAGAATGCCCAGCAGGCCGGACCACGCCGTCACCACAGCAGCAAGCCCCAGGTAGAATACCTCGCTCACACGGACCACCTGTTCCATCATGACCTCCCTCGCAAAAGCCGCACCGCCTCTTTTGCCGTGATCTCCCCGCGCTCCAACCGCTCCAGCACCTGATTCCGGTCAAGGGGCTCCAGGACGCTGGCGAGTATCTCATTCACCAGCTCCAACCGCTTGCAGACCGTCGGATAGGAGATCCCTAAAGCCTTCTCCGCTTCGCGAATGTTGCCCCTGCACCGCAGAAACACCTGCACGAAGTGCTGAAGGTCTTCCGGCAGCGCGAAGAAGGGGGGGATCCCCAGTTGCGTGTCAATGGTCGTGCCGCACTCCGAGCAGCGCAACCGGGCGATTCCCATCGCACTATCGCAAACCGGACACTGTGAGACGATTCTTTTAGGCATTATGTTCTCCAAGCTCCTAATAATTTACTTATAGATCAAAGATTTTAATATGTCAATTGAAATTTTTAACATAGGTTTGCTCTTGCCATGGCTGCGATGGGCTTTCTTGGTGAAAACCGCGCCCGGACATCGTGTATAATCGGGGCGGTTTGGATCGTGCGTTTGCAACCGTCCAGGAGGACCCGTATGCCGGGACAGCGCAAAGACATGAGTCGTAGAGACTTCGTAGGTACCGTGTCGCGGATGGCTGCGCTCGGCGGGGGCCTGTATTTGATGGGCGATGCGGCGGCACATACGCAAGCCGAAGTTGCGCTTCAAAAATGGAGTGCGGCGTGGCGGCCCGAGCCGCCCAAGCGTCTGTCTGACCTGACGCACGAGCTGGCCGCACGGGCGCTCGGCGGTGAACATGGCCGCTCGATGGTCAAGACGGATTTCGCCCTCGACGAAAGCGCCGTGGCCGCGTTGTCGCCGGACCTTCGCTATGCCAAGGCTTGTCAACTGGTCGCCGAACGGGCTCCTCTTCGCATCCTTCCCGGCGAGAAAGTAGTGGGCTCAGCGACATTGATCGAGGCAGCCGCTCATCAAACCCCTGCGGCGGGCATCTCGAGCATCAGCCATACCACGCTGGGATTCGACCGCGTGTTGCAAGAAGGCTACGGGGGACTCCGGAAACGCATTGAAGAGCGTCTGGCCCGGGGCGGTTTCGAAAACCAATATGCGGCGCCCGCGTATCTCGCCGAGGATTCTCCCGGCAAGGTATTTCGCACCAGCGGCAACGCCGCTCACTGGGCCTCGGCGGCGCCCCGCGCCGAATACGACACACCGCCCCTCACGGTCGAGTGCCGCGCCAGGATCAATTCCAAAGACGGTTTCAACGTGCTCGTGTTGAATCGCAACAAGGACAGCAGCCGGCACTGGGAGATTTATTCGTATGCTGGCACGGGCTGTTTCAGCGCTTACTTGCCGGGCTATGCCCCCGCCGAGGTGAAATCCGGCCGGTTCATCGCCGACGGCCAATGGCATCATCTCGCCATGACGTTCGACGGTGTACGCGTCGCGCTGTTTGTCGACGGAGAACAAGTCGCGTCGGAAGCGGTTCAGGCGAAAGAAGCGCCGGACGCTGGTGAGGGCGCGTTGTACTTTGGCGCCTACCCTCCCCATAGCATCGGATGCGACGGGGCCATCGCGGAAGTGCGCATCTCGAACGCCATTCGCGACATCGCCCCGGGCGGCGCGCCCTTGGAGGCCGAGCCGCATACCGCCGGCCTGTGGCGTGTGGGCGAAGCGGACGGCAAGCCCGCTCTCGCCGACGCGTCGCGCTTTAACAACACCGCCAGTTTCAGCCCGGGCCCGCGCACCAGCGAAGACCTGCTCACGTCGATGCTGATGTGCCTCGACGCGGCGTCGGCATGGCATCAGCGGTACATGGACGAGTTGACCCGTCTTGCCGAGACCTCGACGGGCGAAGAGCGGCAAAACTATCTCGAAGTGCGCGAAACCCTGCGCCGCGTCCCTGAGAACCCGCCCCAGACCTTCCGCGAAGCCGTCCAGTCGCTGTGGTTCATGTACGCGTTCCAGCGGCTTATGGGCACGTGGTCGGGAATTGGGCGCATTGACGCCATGCTGGGACCCTATTTGGAACGCGACCTCGCTGAGGGGCGCATCGCGCTCGATGAAGCGCGCGAGTTGCTGGCCCATTTCTGGATCAAGGGCTGCGAGTGGATTGGCGCGTTTGACACCCGCGGGTCCGGCGACGCCCAGCATTACCAGAATATCGTGTTGAGCGGCATCGGTCCCGACGGAAAGGACGTCACTAACGCCGTCACCTACCTTGTGCTCGACGTGGTCGAGGAACTGCATATCAGCGATTTCCCGATCGCCGTCCGGCTCAACAGCACCTCGCCCGAGCAGTTGTTGCGCCGCATGGCGGAGGTCCAGCGGCACGGGGGCGGCATCGTGGCGGCCTACAACGAAGAGGTCGCCATCGAAGGGCTGGTCAAATTCGGCTACCCGCTCGAAGAGGCCCGCGCATTCGCCAACGACGGCTGCTGGGAGACCATCATCCCCGGGAAGACGTGCTTCATCTACCGTCCTTTTGACGGGCTGTCCATCCTGCAGGATGCGCTCGCCCTGCGCGGCCGCGAGCCCGTGGATTATCCGGATTTCGAGGCCCTGTATGCCGCCTGCCTCGAGCGGTTGGCGCGGGCCATCGACGAACACCACCGCGCGGCCGACGGCTGGGCCCTGAACGGCATGCCCACGCCGCTCGTGTCGATGTTCGTCGACGGGTGCGTCGAGAAAGGCCGCTCGTACCACGACCGCGGCGCCACGTACACCGTGTTTGCGGCGCACATCGGCCGCCTGGCCAACGTCGCCAACAGCCTGCTTGTAATCAAGAAGCTGGTTTATGAAGACAACTATCTCACGTTGCCGGAGTTTCTGGATGTCGTGCGCAACGATTGGGAGGGTCAGGAGAACCTTCGCCAGCTGGTGCTGAACCGCTCCACCTTCTACGGCAATGACGATGACGAAGCCGACGCGATGGCGGTCCGCGTGTTCAACGACTACACGGACCTTGTGGCGCGCGTCCGGGAGCGCAACGGCGTGCTGCGCCCGGCGGGGATCAGCACGTTCGGCCGCGAGATCGAGTGGCGCAATACAGGCTCTTCGCCCGACGGGCACCGCTGCGGCGAACTGCTGGCCACGAACTGCTCGCCGTCACCCGGTACGGACAAGCAAGGCCCCACGGCCGTACTCAGGTCCTACTGCAAACTGGATTTCACGCGCAGTCCCAACGGCGCCACGGTGGAACTCAAGATCCATCCCGAAAGCGTGAAGGGCGAGAAAGGCGTCGACGCCATGGTTGCCCTCATGCGGACGTTTGTGAGCCTGGGCGGCTGGTTCATGCACACCGACGTGGTGGACTCGGCCATGCTCCTCGACGCCCAGCGCCATCCGGAGAAATACCCCAACCTGTCCGTGCGCATCGCCGGCTGGTCCGCCCGTTTCGCCACCCTGACCAAAGACTGGCAGGACATGGTCATTAACCGCACCCAGCAGATTGTTTAGAGCGGCATTCTTCCGCGGGCTGTGTGCCGAGCTTGCTCGGGGCTACCCCAGGAAACGTTCCAAAGCTCGTTACAGTAGCGTTCAACGCGGTTCCTGTTCTGGGCAATTTCCATGAAGGGGGAGTGATTGTGTTGAACTTCCCGTGCGACTTGCTCACAATCTTCGGCGGCAGCGAACGAGGGCCAGGAGCCGAAGCATGAAGATTACGAAGGTGGAAGCGTTTCCCGTGCCGCCTCGATGGGTGTTCTGCAAGGTCGACACCGACGAAGGCATTGCGGGATGGGGCGAGTGCACGCTGGAGGGTCATGCCGCTACCCAGGTGGCTGCCGTAAGCGAACTAGCCCGTATCCTGGTCGGCGAAGACCCGGCACGCATCGAGTTTCTGTGGCAAAGCATGTACCGGGCCGGATTCTACCGGGGCGGCCCCGTTCTCATGAGCGCCCTCAGCGGCGTCGATATGGCCTTGTGGGACATCTTCGGCAAGATGCAGGGGCTGCCAGCATACAAGCTCCTCGGCGGCGCTTGCCGGACCAAAGTCCGCGTTTACGGGGGCTGCGGCGGAAATGATCCCGCCGAAATCCGCGAATCCGCCCGTGCCTGCGTCGAGCGCGGTTTCACTGCCATGAAGTTCTGTCCCGTGGATGCCACCGAGACCGTGGACGGGCTGGATGTGTTGAAAAAGGCCGAGGCGCGCGTGGCGGCGGCGCGCGAAGGAGCGGGCGACGCCGATATTGGTCTTGATTTCCACGGCCGGATCGCGCCGCCTGTGGCCATTGCTCTCGCCGATGTGCTTACGCCTCTGAGACCGTTCTTCATCGAGGAGCCGGTACAATGCGAAAACGTCGACGCGCTTCTCGATGTGAAGCGCTCGACCTCAATCCCGATAGCAACCGGCGAGCGGCTCTATGGGCGGCATGGCTTTCGCGAGGTGATTGAAAAGCGGGCCGCGGCCATTCTTCAGCCCGACCTGGCTCATGCGGGCGGCCTCACCGAAGTGAAGAAGATCGCCGCCATGGCGGATGCGCACTATATGGCCATTGCGCCGCATTGTCCTTTGGGGCCCGTCGCCCTGGCGGCCTGCGTTCATTTCGCACTCAGTACGCCGAATTTCCTTATTCAGGAACACGGTTCGCTTGGCGAGGGGTATTTGAAGGCGCCGTTGACGGTAAAGAACGGCCATGTGTTCCTGCCTGACGCGCCGGGTCTGAGCATTGAGGTCGACGAGAGAGCCGTCCGGGCCATGCCCTGGAAGGATTGGGATACCCCCCGGCTGTTTCACGAAGACGGCTCGGTGGCTGACTGGTAATTGGCGGGAGCCCGCGCATTCCTGGTATCGTTCTGGCGGAGCAACAGCAGGTGAACTCAAGCATGATTGGCATGAAGACGCGGACGCGCTGGTACCTTTCACCGTCGTCCGTGGTGTTTCTTGGCGGCGTCCTCGCAGCATTCCTGGTTGGGGGAGGGGCGCTTCCTGCGTCTGGTCAGATGACGCAAGAACTTCAAGAGTTGCTGTCCAACGCGAACGGTACCCGATCTGAAACGCCCCAGGAGCAGCCTGAGCCGCCCCTGAGCGAGCAAATCGACGCGTTGCGTAAGAAGCTCGATATTGCCCGCAGCCATTATGAAAGCGCCGAGGCCGTCACGGAGGCACAGGCTACACAGCAATTCGGGGTGGACGCGAAGGAGATCGAGGAACGCACGACGCTGCTCCGTGCCCTCTGTCAGGCCTATCAGCGCAACATCTCCGTGCTCGAGAAGCTGGTCGAGACACGCGAGTCCCGCGCCGACCTTGACGCACAGGTTGCGGCGTGGCAGGGGTTCAAGAATCCGCCCCCCTACAAAGTCGATTTCGTAGACGAGCTGCGCGACCAGGTGTTTCAAGAGGACGTGGTGATTCAAGCTGCGCGCGATCAGGGGATCATGATCGAGGAGTATCTTGGCAAACTGCGTGACCGGTTGGAGACAGCGGACCGGGAGTACAGGCAAGCAACGGAAGCCCTTGAAAACGCCTCCGGCTCTGGCGATCTCCGAGGAATCCAGTGGCAGGCCGACAAGACCCGCATCGCCAAGCTTGTCGCACAGGCAGGCCTGGATGCGTTCGACGACGAGGCCCGCGGGTTGCGGGAATCCATCGAGCACCATCAGGCGGTCCGGGCGTTCGCGCAAAAGAAACTTGGCGTCGCGATCCAGAACGCCCCATTCCTGCGGGAGGAACTCGACAAAAAGCTCGAGGATTTCGAACTGGCCCAGGGAAAGACCGATCAGGAGCTGGAAAAGGCCAAGGAGAGAAAGACGGCCGCCGACGATGTGCTGGCCAAGGCGCGTGAGGAGCTTCGGGCAGCCCGCGACGCGGTTCCTGCCGCAAACGAGCAGGAGGAGCAGAAACGCCAGGCGGACCTGGCCCGGCTCGAACGCCTTCTCGAGGTGCGTCAGGCGCAGGCCGAGACTGCCACGGCCGAGGTCGATGCCCTCCAAATGATGACGAGCATACGAAGCACGGAGTCCTCGCTGTGGCGGCAGCGCTACGAATTCGCGCACACCGAGGATTATGCCGAGCTTGATGGCGTGCGCCGCGTGATCACGGAGCGAATTCAGGGCATCGAAAGCTGGAAGAAATTCTTCGATTCGAACCTGCGCAAGACCGAAGCGCTCGTGGGTAATCTCGAGAGCCGGCTGGCGGCGTGGCGGCCGGAATTTGGCGACGAAGCCCTGGCGCGCGAAGAGCTGGCCTCCCTCGAGCGGCGCGAAGAGATGTTTCGGCGAGGCGTGGCGCAAATCAACGACATGGTCCGGTTGCTGCGGCACTGGCAGAGCGAGATCGAGGTGCACCAGCAGGAAACATCGAGGTGGGACGCGGCCGTCAGTATGGCCAGGGTTTTCCTCAAACGCTTGCGGAGCGTATGGACCTATCCGCTCTTCACGGTTCAGGAATCGTCCATCACGATCAACAAGATCATGATGGCCATGGTGATATTGCTGCTTGGCCTGTACCTCAGCAAGAAGATAGCGCGGCGGAGCCGGTCCGTCGTGCTCACCCGTTTTCGTGCCGACGAAGGATTCGCCGCATCGCTTGGAAAGGGCATCTATTACTGCCTCGTTGTGATCGTTCTGCTTCTCGTTCTCAGTACGGTGGAGATTCCTCTTACGGTCTTCGCGTTTTTCGGCGGGGCCTTGGCCATTGGCGTCGGTTTTGGCGCTCAGACCCTTATCAACAATTTCATCAGCGGCATCATTCTGCTCATCGAACGCCCCATCAAAGAGGGGGACATCGTCGATGTCGAGGGCGTTCGCGGCCGTGTTGTCAACATCGGCAGCCGGTGCTGCCAAGTGAAGCTGTTCGACGGGATTGATATCCTCGTGCCTAACAGCCTGTTCCTCGAACAGAAAGTTGTGAACTGGACCCTTTCCGATACCACGCTGCGGTTCTCCGTCAGAGTGGGCGTTGCCTACGGCTCGCCCACCCGCGAGGTGGCGCAACTGCTCGAAAAGGCGGTGGAAGAACACGGCAGAATTCTCAAGAATCCCGAACCAGTTGTCTTGTTTGAAGATTTCGGTGAAAGCACGTTGCTGTTTACGGTGTATTTCTGGCTCGAGGTAGGCGGGCCGATGGATTATCGGACTGTCTGCAGCGATATTCGTTTCCGGATTGACCGGTTGTTCCGCGAAGCCGGCATCGCGATCGCTTACCCCCAGCGTGATGTACACCTTGACACGCTGAGTCCGCTCCGAGTCTCTTTGGTCGAGCCGGAATCGGAGGGACACGAAAGGCCTGACAGGCCCCATTTGCCCGACGGCAAACCCCGGAGAGAGTGACGGCGGCCTGCTTCACCCGGTGCGGGGACCATGCATCTTTTGCCGCGGCCCGGGAAAATGCCGGCCGATAACGTGTGATGCACGCTATGCAGGACCCGGGAGACGTGCAGGTCTCATTCAACGCGCGGCACAGGCGTAACACATCAGGAATTCACGATGCCCGAATCGCCGCGGCGCGATCGAAGATCTCCTCGCGCGAGATTCCCGCCGCCCTGTACATGGCGAAGATATTGTCGTCCGGGGTTTCCGGCGGGACTGTGTGCGATGCGGCAAGAATGTATCCCCCGTCGCCGTCGGACATGGTTTCAATAAGGCTCGCGGTCGCGGCATAGACTTCATCGGCTTGAGCCGCGGGGAGCAGCCGTTGCGTGTCGACTCCGCCCATGAAAGCAAGGTCTTCGCCAAACTCGCGTTTCAGGTCCGACGGCGTCATTCCCGGGCAGTTACACTGAACGGGATTCAGGACGTCAATGCCGATCTCGATGAGGTCGGGGATAATGTCGCGCACGGCGCCGCACGAGTGGTAGGCGACGGGAAGGCCGTGCCGTATGCCTACGCGGACCACGCGCCCGAGGTGCGGTTTTATCATGGCGCGCCAGAGTTCCGGGCTCATCAGCATGCCGTGCTGGCCGGCCACGTCGTCGCCCGTCCACAGCCAGTCCAGCGGAAATCGCGCACACGCTTCCTCGGAGAGTCTTACGGCAAAATCCGCGCAGCGCCCCAGCATCGTCTCGGCAACATCGGTGTTGGCCACGAGGTCCACCATGGTCTGTTCCATGCCGCGAAGCCTCCAGTACATCTCGAATACACAGGGCGAGACGTCGCAGCCGATGAAAAAATCGTCCGCCTGCGCAGCTACCGGCCGCATGAATGCGAGCAGCGACTCGATGGATTCTTCCGGAAACACATATTTGAGCACATCTTCCGGCGTTTCTGCGGCCAGCGGGAAACGGGTGATCTGGTTGAACTCGCCCTGACGCGTCCACGTGATGCCCCAGTCGTCGGTGTGCGACTCGTTCTGATGCTCGTGCACCACGCCTTCCATCGCGTAGTTGTTGTTGACCCACGTTTGTCTGACGTCGTCTCCAAAGGCCTCCGCCACGGCCCCCGCCGGGATTTCGAGCAGCTTGCCAAGGCGCCTCGCGGTTGATGGATGAAACCACATGAAAACAGGCACGCGATCCGGCCCCCTTCGAGCCAATGCTTTCATTACGCGTTCTTTTCGCGGCGCCATGGCGAATCTCCCACGAAGCCACTGCCTCTGCATTCATCATGCCTTGCCGCCCGCGTCCGGTTCAACGGCCCCACTCCCGCCCGGGCAGCGGATTTCCGATTCCCAGACCCGGAATGATAGAATTGGGTGTTTTCAGACGGGTCAACCCAGTGGTTTTCAGATTGGCAATCGCTTAGTGGGAGGGTGTTTTGCCACATCCAGCGCTAATCATTTTTGATATAGACGGCACGCTACTTCAATCGCAGCTTGTGACCGTGCCGGCCATCCGTGAAGTACTGACTGCTTACGGTCTGACTCCGCCCAGTGAGGACGCGATTCGGGCGACGTTCGGCGCCCCTGTCAAGGAGTACGAGGCTTGGCTCGCACGGTTGTGTCCGCCCAAACGCGCCGCGCAAATTGTCGACGCCATCAATGAGAGAGAACAGGAACTCATTTCAACAACGGATGCTTTGTACCCGGGCGTTCTTGATGCGCTCGAAATTCTCAAACGAGCCGGTCACGCTCTTGCGACATGCACCAATGCTTCCGTTCCGTACCTGGCCCGGGTCCTGGATGGACACGGTCTCCGCAAGTTTTTCCAGGTCAACGCGTGCATAGGCCATGGATTTGCTCACAAGTCGGCCATGGTCCATCACATCATGAAGACCATCATGGTGCGTCCGGCGGTTGTCGTGGGAGACCGGCG
>DAOLNV010000009.1:0-9474 GCA_035416745.1 Candidatus Hydrogenedentota bacterium
TTCCTCTGGGAGAAGCAAGGTCTGCGGGGTCATGGCAAAACAGGGAGGAACGGTCAAGAGGCGAATCGCTCCTTTGGCGTAGCATATACGCCAAACGCGTCCGTCCTCGCCATCGGGCACTGGCACTCTGTAGAAATTCGGTTCGCGGCCGTTGAGCCAGAATTGCGGCCGGTCGGCACTGTCGCGCACTTCTCCGTGCCCCCCTCCGAACAAACCAATCGCGGCCGTTCCTCGGGGCACATAGAAATAGCCGGTCCATTCCCCGTAGGAGCCATTCATCGGCGTATCCCCGCTCGATAAGACAGTCATGGGCTCATCCTCAGGCCAGGTGACCTGTGTCCGGTCTCCGCCATCGTCGACAGTAAGCTTGTAGAGACCGGATTCCTGGACAGGCAGCCTGACTGTATGTTGAACCCCATCGGGCGCAACGCTTCGGTCGCTTGCGGACAGGGTTTCCTTATCTCCCGTTTCACTTGAACCGCCCATTTTCCAGAGCTCGACTTTGACGTTTCCCCGGTCGCGGTAGTGTTCGATGAGACCACCGGTGATGGCGAGTTCGATTGTCGCCGGAACATCCTGAACGTACGTGTAGAAAGTCTGGGTACCCCGGCCGGGACCAAGCTCACCGGCAGGAAGCCCCGCCGGGAATTTCAAGGTTGAGGCGGCCGGGACCAGACTCGCGCTGAACGTCACGGGCTCGAAATCCAGCTCCACGAGAGGATGTCCAACGACTCCCTCTTCAATGAAGGCGGCGAGCTCGGGTTGCGTGAACGGCTCGCTGGATTTCCAGGGATTGTCCCCTTCCGGCACGTCCCAGGCGGCAGTATCCGGAATCGTCACCGTCTTGTCGCGGGTCACCAGGTCGCGATAGAGGGCTTTAGCATGCACAAGCATGGTTTCGCGCATGCGGTACGCGTGGCGAATCAGTTTTTCAAATGCGGCTTGCCTTTCCGCGCCTTCTGCCCCGGCATACTGTTGATAGAGTGAGCAGTAGCGCGCATAAAGAGTCAGAGCATCGAGCCTGGCGGCAATACCCGGGGAGTCAGCAAGCTCGCGGGCATCCCGGAGTGCGCGGTACATCCTGCCAAGCTGATCGTCCACAACCAGATGGGGCTTCGAGCCGTCCAGCTGTTCGTAGAAGGCCCGCATCGGTTCCTTTGCGGGGCCAAAGGACCGGTCGAGGAAATCTTCGACCAGCTCGCCGGTCCGTTCCGCCTCCGCTGGGTCCCACAGCATTCGCGCCGCCAGATAGTACCCCAGGCCGTTCGGCCCCCAGTTGTCGCTCGATTCGGCGGACATGTAGCGGGCCCCTTTGGCGTGAAACTCGGGGATCGTGCGGCGCAGATACTCGAGGTTGCCGCCCCGCGCCTGACCCGCCTGATCCCGATCCCACGTGTTCACGCTATAGTATTCGCGGATGCCGAGAGTCGCGCCTTGGGCGGACCATCCGGTGATGAGTTCCTCGACCGTATACCCTCCTTTGATAAAGGCCGTCGCCACGCTGACCACCACGTTCGGATGAACCCGCACGCCCGGCGCAGGGGAATGGTAGTTGTACGCGTAGATGCCCACGAGTTTCCCAGGAAACCTCGCATCGACCGCAGCGGCAACCTCATTCGCAACCGTGACGACGCGATCGCTCACGCTTCCCATCCCCCTGCACAGGGGGCACTCGCACCACCCCCCGCCATCGCTCGGGTCCATCGAGACGCTATCGAGCGACGGGTCATTCTCGAACTGCTCCAGCGCGTACTTGACGAACAGCGCCCGAACCTCCGGATTGCCCAGACAGGGTTTGGGATTGGAGACTTTCTTCCGTTCGCCGTCGAGCAATGGCCAGTACTCCGGATGCGCATCGAATTCCTTCTCCGCCCATTTGACGATATGGTCGTACGCGTGGCCGGTATTCAGGGCAACACCGTGCACGCACCGGTTCCTCGCGCACCACTCGCCGTAAGGCTCCTGTGCATAATCCCAAGGTCCCCAGCCATACCAGATGCGCCGTGCACGATAGGCTGGCCGCTCGACTTCATCGAGCGCGATACACACCGTTTCAAGCCGCGGCACAACTTCCCAGGTCTGCCCGGGAAAAAACTGCCGGTACCCAAGCCGGTAGAGGAGATCCCAGACCGCATGTTCGACCGCGAGCTCCGTCGCCCCGATGAGCCACAGGCCCTTTGCGTGCGAGTGCAGCACATATTCTTCGCGCCGGCGAATGTCTGCTGCATCAAATCGATGCGCGAGCCGCACTGCCGCAAAATCGCCGCAGGCGCCGACTGCAATGCCGCTCTCGCCGTTTCCGGTGGCGGCCGGGAAGTCCGTGCCGGCGATTTGGCCAAGGTATTTCGCGAGCGTCTCGGCCGCCGCGCGCACACGCGCGGATGCGTGTTCCGAAACGACTACGGGGTACGCCGCTTCCCCGTTTGCCGCCAGAGTAACTTCTTCGGAAGCCTGCCCAACGGCACAACACAGCATGAAATACACCGCCGCCACTCTGCATCCCCGGATCATGCCCGCCTCCCTTATCTCATTCGAAGGCGCCAGAGCCTTCACTCATTCCATAGCTCGCGGATGGCCGCTTCGTCGCCGAATCCTGCCGGCACGGCATCGCTTCGCCGGTTTGCATGGTACCAGCTCGTTTCGGTACCGTCATCGAACGAGACCGGCACCGCAAGACACCTGCTTCCCGGCATCTCGAGGAACCCGTTGGGGTCATGTTCGCGCACCCAGTCGCGGGCGTACCGCAACCATCCGGCGCGATAGGCCGCGGGTTGGTGGGCAAACCACACGATCTCGTCGTAGCCCCAGCACCAGAATGCCCCGGTATATTGGCCCTCCTTGCCGCTCCGGCCCCAATTGTCGAGTTCGACCAGGTACGGGAGATGTTCGCAACGCCATCCGCTCGGCGTAAGCCCCCCGTTGCTGCGGCCGTAAATGCTGTCGATATACCCCACTTCGAGGATGCCTTTCTGCGGCTCACCCTCGACTTCCTTGATGCGCAGAGGAAACGCATGGAAATCAAACAACAGCTTGTCGCCGTCGTAGCGGGGCCCGCCATCCGGAGTGTGGGCATCGCACAGAATGAAATGCCGCCGCGCATGGTCCTTCGCATACCCGCGGACGCGCGCGAGCATGTCCCACCAGTGCACGTAACCGGGATCAGCCGCGCCTACGAGCGCCACCTGGCCGAAATGAATCGCCTCACAGCCCGCGTCGATATAGAGGCGGGCGAGATGGTAAAACCACATCCGCGTCTCGAGTTGCGACATGTCGGGAACCGAAGCTCCGGCGCTCCAGTGGTCTCGGTACTTTCCGTCGGGGAACAGCATCGCCTCGTAGCTGAAACTGCGTTGCTCGACGGGCAGTCCGAACTCCTCGAATACCCAGCCCGGCACGGTAACGCTCCCAACCTGCGTCGTGACAATCTCAAAAATCCCCCCCTGGAGAATCATGTCGGGGTCCATGGCGCGCACCCGAGGCACGATTTCCGCTGCCCGGCGGAGCCTGCCGCCAAGATGCTGTTCGCCTCCCCACAGATACAGAGTGCGCCCCGCGAATTTCGCGCCCGTCTCCCGGAGCATGCGCAGGTTGTCGTCCACGTCGCCCACGCCCGTCAGCAAATCCATCATCGTAATAGAGCGGGACAGGTAGTTCTCGAGAACTTGGCGCGACATCGAGCCGTCGAAGGTGTAATCCCGTCCGCTCGAAGCGCCGGCGCTTGTTGCCGCCAACGCCAATGCCATGACCACACACATGATTTCAGCCCTCCAGTGAATAGCGACATCCTAAACGCCACCCCGTGCGCGGCGCAATCGCGTGAATCCAATGGGCACAAACGTGCGTGCGCCGCCCCGAATTTGGGCAATGTTCAAAGCAGACGCGTTGAGAAGAGCCCGCGGAAGCAATACAATCGAGTTGAGCAATCCGGCCGTTCGGCCAACACGTCTGGTTTTAAAAAACGGAGAAGGGGCCTGAAATGTCAACGTCGCAGCGCTTATTCCCTCTTTTCTTGACCGCAACGTTTCTTCTTGTATGCGCTCAAGCGCCCATCGCGCAAGAACCAGTAATTGCCGTATTCGACCTGGGCACCGCGCGTCTGTCGATTGACGCCAAGGGGTATCCCGGCCTCCAAGTGGGAACGGACAACATACCCTGGCCGCCAAGCGTTCATCCCATACTCCGGCTGGATGCCGAGAAGGGCCTGCTCCTGCCGGAATCCGTGACGGCCGACAATGGCCGCCTGACAGCCCTGTTTCCCGGCGGGGCCGTGTGCGAAATGCTTGTCACGCCCGGCGCGGGCTTCCTCGTGTTCGAAGTGACGCGGCTGGAGGCGCCCGGCACGACCCGCCTGAGGCTGATGTCACTGACCGTGCCGCAGGACGCCGAGATCATGTCGACATTGAACGCCGCGCGGACACCCACCCACATCGCAGCGTTGTCCGCGGCCGAGTTCAACGTGCACTCGTACAAACAGGCTATCGGACGCCGCGACGGCGACCGCGCGGGATGCACCCACGAATTCGTGCCTACGGACGAAGCCAAGGCCGGCGCGACCGCAGCGCGTTTCACGGCAACGGCCGGCGCGGAAACCGGCGGCTGGAACGTTGTTGGGCATGATTTCCCCAAGCCTGTCGATCTCACAGGCTGCAAGGCCATTCGCGCATGGGTGTCCGGCGACGGCAAAGGCCAGCAACTCAAGATCCAACTCAGTGATGGGCAGAACGGCTACCGGGACAACTACATCCCGATTTCCTTCGAAGGCTGGCAGCAGATCACGATCGATACACCCGCCCTGGACACCTTGCGCTACGACCACGTCGCGACCCTCAATATCTACTACAACGGACTTCTCCCCGCCCAGACGGTTTCCTGCATCATCGATCAGATCGAGGCTATCGTGGAACGTGACGGCACGGAAGAGCCGATTCTCCTCGAGGATTTTGAACGCCCGGGCTCTCTCTTCTGGACCGAAGAGACCCAGACCCTCAATCTCGAGACGCTCGCGGGGCACGGTCTCTTGCCTGCGCGGTTCGGACTGCTCGTGAGTCCCCAGCAGGATTTCATGGATACCATGGAGCGGTTCGAAATCGCCGGGGGCCTGCCCAGTCCGCATCCCGGAGGTGTGTGGAACAAGCGTTCACCTTGGATCGAACATTCTTACTTCTTCATCACGCAGTTCAACGAATCCCAGACAGATGACGTCATCGCCATGGCCCGCCGGGGCGGGTTCGACATGATTCTCATCCTTCAGAACGTGTGGACAAAGGCCACGGGGCATTTTGAGATCAATACCGGCAACTTCCCCGGCGGCCTCGATTCGCTGGTCAGCACCGTCCAGCGCCTCAAGGATGCCGGGTTTCATGTCGGGTTCCATCTCTTGGGCGCATCCATCTATCCCCCCGACACGTATCTTACGCCCGTGCCCGACCCGCGTCTCGTCAAGGGCGCGAACGTCGAGCTTGCCGCGGCTATCGACGAGAAGGCGGATTTCATCCCAACTGCTGCCCCGCCGGATGCCTTTCCGGAAGAAGACGGCGGCTACAACGGCGAAGGTACGGTCATCCAGATCGATAACGAGTTGATCCATTACGGCTCGCGAAGCCTGGACGCGCCCGTGGGTTTCCTCGGCTGCAAGCGCGGCCACCTCGGCACCACGCCCGCGCCCCATGCTCAGGGCGCCCCCGTCATGCATCTCAGGCGCTTTTACGGATATCACGCGTACGATATGGACACGCCGCTGCTCGACGAGGTATCCAGCCATTTCGCCCGCGTGGCCAACGCCTGCGACATCGACATGATCTATTTCGACGGGTCGGAACGTCTTCAGGGCGACCACTGGTACTACAACGCGAAACTTCACAAGACCTTCTTCGATAAACTCGCGCGCAAAGACATCCTCATCCAGGCCAGCAGTTTCAGCCACTATTCCTGGCACATCCTCGCGCGCAGCGCTTCGGCGGACGGCCATGGCGATATCAAGGGCTACCTCGACGAACGTTCCGGCTGGTTCGATTCGTTCAAGCGCAACGGCATGCCGCTCGATATCGGCTGGTACTATGGATACGACCCCAACTGCGCACTCGACATGTACGAATACGTCCTGGGCGCGACGATCGGCTACGACTCTTCGATGTCCTTCCAGGTATCACTGGATGCGGCCCGGCAACACCCCTTCACGGGCGACATTCTCGATCGCATCGCCAGGTATGAACGTCTTCGCCTCTCCGGCCGCGTTCCTGAAGACATGCGCAACCGGCTGCGAATCGACCCCGCCCTTGCAGGCGAGAAATCGCCCGAGGAACGCGCAAAACTGCTCGATTTGCGCCGGGAATACCGCTTGCTCGGCGCGGAAGGCGAAGAAGTGTTTCAGCGTGTGATCTACGACCCATGGCACGAGGTAGATCCCGCTGACCCGGCCAGCGCGCAATGGACCGTTCGCGTGCCGCTTGGCCCTGCCCGCGCCGGCGTTGAGGTACACGCGCTGCCGGGCCCATGGAGCGCGCCGGGGCCGTCCTACACCGCGCAGGAAGCAGTTACCCTGGAAACCTTCGACGAGCTGGCCCCTTATCTCCCCGGCGATGCCGCCGGCGTGACCGTGATCGCGCACGGAGAGGCCGGAGCCACGCTCGAAGGCGTCACGCAACAGTTCGCCCTGTCCACGGATGGCCCGAAGGAAGGCAGCCAATATGCCGTGTATTCGGCCCAGAGCACTTTGAGTACCGATGCGGGCTGGACGGTTATCGGCAAGGCATTCGAGCCGCCGCTCGATATCTCATGGCACAAAGCCATCGGATTCTGGCTGCGCGGCGACGGCAACGGCGGCAGTTTCAAGCTGCAGCTGACCGACGGCGTCAAAGCAGACGACTTCTACATCGCGAACAACTATGCCGGCTGGCGGTACCAGCAGCTTGCCCGCCCCGAGTCGGATCCCATCGACTACTCTCAAGTCCGGCGCCTCAATTTCTATTACAACGGTCTGCCGGCCAAGACCTCGGTATCTTGCGCCATCGACGACGTGAAGGCGTTGCCCGCGCTCGACGTCCGAACCCTGGTCGACCCTTGGCTGGAGATCGGCGGACGGCGAATCGACTGCCCGGGCACCCTCCGCGACGGTCAATACGTCATTCTATGGCCCGGTGAACCGTTGCGGCAGTACGGACTGCCCCTGGCCGAACCGGCGGCATCCGAAGCGCCGTTCGAGACGTTCGAGTTGCCCGAGGGCGAGCACACCGTCCGGTTCGGGTGCCCAGGGCCTTTCATAGCGCCTGTTCGCGCGCGCATCACCCTGCAGCCGCCCGAACGCTACGCGATGCCCGCAGCGCGTTGATGTGCCCAGCGCATCGCTTTTATACTCGGCAGGCAGCACATTGAGAAGGCTGTCTACGACCGGAGGCCTCGGCATGACGTCTGTGTATCGGTTTTGGTTTACTGCAATCGCTCTGGCGGCGTGTCTGGGCGTTCTTGCCGGAAATCCCGCGCCAGCGGAGGAAGCCGCTCCTGCATCGTGCGAGCCAATCACCCCGAACGCATTCCAGGGTTCCGACATTGAACGCATCAACCAGGCCATTGCGGCAGCGGCAGCTTCCGGCAGGCGCGTTGTGATTCCACGAACCAATCACGCCGCGGATGGCTCCCGCGCTGTCTGGCTGCTTGACTCGGCGATACTCGTTCAAAGCGGCACGACGCTCGAACTCGAGAACTGCCATATCAAACTCTCCGACCGCTGCCGCGACAACTTCATCCGCAGCGCAAACTGTGGCCTCGGCATCGCTGAAATCGCCCCGCTGTACGATATCCACATCCGGGGCATCGGGAACGCGCTGCTCGAGGGCGCAGACCGCCCACGCGCCACCGGCGACAGCGCCAAGACTCTCGGAGAACGGACCTATGGCACGGACGCGGGCGTCGAGGGAGAAAGCCAGACCGGCGATTGGAGAAACATCGGCATCCTGATAGCGTTCGTCGAACGCTTCAGCATCGAGAACATCCGAATGGTCGACTCCCACGCATGGGCTATTTCGCTCGAACGCTGCGCGTTCGGCAGGGTCCGCGACGTCGACTTCGCGTCCACCGGACAGAAAGCCATCGACGGCAAGACCGAAACGATTCTCAATCAGGACGGGTTGGACCTACGACAGGGCTGCCACGATATCCTCATCGAAAACATCACCGGATACTCCGGCGACGATCTTATCGCGCTCACCAACATTCTCACGGCTGGCGCTGAGGCCGGCTCCACCGAATCGACCATGGTGAGCGCCGCCATCGACCGCGGAAATGGAACAGACGACATCCGCAATATCACGCTGCGAAACATCCGCGGATATTGCGCCGGCGGCCATCACATCGTCCGGTTCCTCAACGCCAGCGGCCTGAAAATTCACGACGTCATCCTGGACGGGCTCATCGATACCTCCGGCTCGACGAAACCGTGCCGCGCCGCGCTCAAGATCGGCGACAACAATCCGAAGTGGGGCGGCGTCACCCCCTTGGGCGATACCTGCCGCATCTTCGTCAACAACATCATGAGCCGCTCGCAGCACACCATTCTCATCGCCGGCTCGCTCTCCGAATCCATCATCACGAATGTGATCAAGTACGACGCGGAAGGGCCCCCTATCACTTACGAATCCGGCGAAAACAACGTCCGCAACGTCCTCATCTCAAACGTGCGCGAGATGGTTCCTCCGCGGGAATGATACGGCAGCGTTCCCCCTCGCCGCCCAGCCGCGCCGCAGAAACGAATGCACCGTCCCGGTGAAGCGGGGTCTCACCGCAAAACGCTGTCGGCCAGCACGGATTTTTCGCCCTGGCTCTGCAGGATCTTGTCGAACTCGGCCAATTCCGCGTCTTCCACGATGGTGTAAGGAAACTGCTTGACCTCGCGCTGATCGAGCATCTGGACAAGCCCTTTCTCGAAATCCGACTTGCTCGCGGCAATCACCTGGCATCCGAGCGACACGTTGGGTTTGAGGGGCGTTTCGCTGTTTATCGGGCGCTTCGCATATGCCGAATGGATGTTCGCCCCCGTAATCTGCTGTTCGCCTTTGACCCCGACCCTCGTTCCAGGCGCCGCGTTCCCCAGAAGACGGTACGCGGGATCCGTGCCCCGGTGCTTGCCCCGGACGTACGTGACCTGTTTTGATTTCAACCGCCCGACCCCTTTGTCCTGGCTGCTGGACTCCGTAGTCATCCGGTATTCAAACACCTCGGGCGGCGCCGAAGGCGACTCGACGACCAGATACATGGTGTCGTCATACGTCTTGTTCGAGTTTGTCGACAACCCCCTGTCGAAATCCAGCCCCCGGACAGCGATGGCATTCGCAGCGGGTTTGTTGCCCTCGGGCCCGGCCCAATCTCCCCCCTTGAGAGCGACTATCAGCCGCGCCTCCATCGCAATGGCCTTCGCGTCCACCTCCTCATAGACACGCCGAAACGAATTCTTCGCGTCCGCCTGTACAGGTTCCGGCACTT